>JBGPNE010000408.1:0-3887 GCA_041487335.1 Pyrinomonadaceae bacterium | reverse complement strand
CACGCTCTCGAACACTGCCTCCGTGATAACTCCAGCGAGCGGCGTCACTGACCCAACAGATCTCGGGCGCACAGGCGCAGGCAACAACAGCTCCACTGACACGACTACAATAAACCCAGTACCAGACCTGACGATTGCCAAGTCCCACAGCGGCAACTTTACCCAGGGACAGACTGGCGCCACCTACTCAATTACTGCCACCAACTCCGGCGCCGTCGTTACTAGTGGCACAGTCACGGTGACGGACACGCTTCCGGCGGGACTGACCGCCAGTGCCATCAGCGGCACTGGCTGGACCTGTGTGCTGGGCACTCTTACCTGCACCCGCGGCGACGCTCTCGCAGCCGGCAATAGCTATCCGGTCATCACCCTCACGGTCGACGTGGCGATTACCGCGCCAAACAACCTGACGAACTCTGCGACGGTTTCCGGAGGTGGAGAAACCAACGTCTCAAACAATGTCGCCAACGATCCGACGACTATTAACAGCGCTGCACCGGCGAATATCGGCTTGCTCAAGAGCGTTAGCCCTGGTGGCGCGCAGATTCCCGGAACTGATCTTACGTACACGATTGTTTACACGAATGCCGGCGGACAGCCCGCGAACAACTTCATCATCGTCGATCCGAATGTGCAGAACGTGGATCCGCTCGAAAGAGTCTTGCACAACGTGGATCTCAAAGTCGGCTCGATGACGAGTAGTCCCGGAACAACCGGTCTTGTGGCAACCTTTGAATACTCAAATGACGGCGGTCTAACCTGGACTTACACGCCCGTGAGCGGAGGTGGTGGGGCGCCTGCCGGTTACGATCGCAATGTAACGAACGGGCGCTGGCGATTCGCCGGAAGCTTGAGCCACCTCGCACCGAATAATTCAGGTAGCGTAGGATTCACCGTGCGCATACGCTAAGATACTAGCTTAGCTAGCGCGCTTCATAAACCACACGGCCATCCACGAGCGTCATCTGAACATTAACCTTCTCGATCTCTTTCGCGTCGATCTGGAAAATGTCGCGCGATAGGATTACCAGATCCGCGAGCTTGCCCGGCGTGATGGTGCCCTTCACATTTTCCTGGAACTCCGCAAATGCGGAGCCGACTGTATAAGCACGGACCGCCTCTTCTACCGAAATCTTCTGCTCGGGAATCCAGCCTTTCGGGTTCTTGCCATCAAGCGTGCGGCGCGTCACGGCCGCGTAGATGCTGAGGATTGGATTGAGCGGCGCAACCGTCCAATCAGTTCCGAATGCGAGTGTAGCTCCGGAGTCTAATAGCGAGCGAAACGCATAGGTCGTCCTGGATCTTTCATTTCCAATTCTCTTCTCTGCCCAGCGACCGTCATCAATCGCGTGATATGGCTGCATAGAAGCAATCACCTGATCGCGTTTGAATCGAGCAATATCCTGCGGGCGCAGGTGTTGTGCATGCTCTATGCGGAAGCGCCGGTCGCGCTGGCCATTTTCTCTGATTACCTGTTCGTAGATCGAAAGAATCAGGTCGTTTGCGCGATCGCCAATGGCGTGAATCATCACCTGCAATCCCGCCCGGTCAGCTTCGCGCACGCGATTGAGCATTGCACCGTCAGGAAACATCTCTTCGCCGGCGAGCCCACGCGTGTTGGGCGCGTCTTTGTACGGCTCAAAGAAGAAGGCAGTAGTCGATCCGAGGCTGCCATCTGCAAATCCCTTCAGCCCGCCGATGCGCAGCATGTCACTGCCGAAATGTGCCCGTACCCCTGTGCGCGCCAATCGCTCCCAGGCAGGCAAAGGTGACACTGCGTAGATGCGCGTCTTCAACTCACCGCGATCGAGTAGCGTTTGGTAAACACCAACATCGTCCCCCGCAGACATATCCTGTACGCTGGTGACACCGAGTTTCGCCGCATGCTCCGTCGCGGAGCGGGCGGCTGCTAGTTTCTCTTCGAAGCTCGATTCAGGAACTGTCTTCCAGACATAGCCCATCGCTGCGTCTTTAAGAACACCGGTGGGCTCACCCGTCTTTTGGTCGCGCACAATCAAGCCACCTGCGGGATCGACTGTCTCGCGTGTTACCCCAGCCAGCTTCAACGCCAGGCTATTGGCGAGGGCCATATGACCATCAAGCCGGCTGACAAACACAGGCGTTTCGGGCGTGAAACGATCGATCAGGTCTTTGGTTGGCAGTTTTGCGTCAGGCCAGCGCTCGTGGTCCCAATCGCCTCCTGTAATCCACCGACCAACCGGCAGCTTCTCGGAAAACCGTCTGATGCGATCCGCAAACTCTTGTGGGCTGTCTGCATCGCGCAAATCGACACTTGAAAGTTGAAAGCCGCCACTCAAGAAATGGACATGCGAATCGTTGAAGCCAGGAAGCACCAGTCGCTTCCCGGCGTCCATTGTGTGTGTCAGTGGTCCAGCAAGCTTCTTAATCTCTTTGTCCGTTCCCACCGCAACGATTCGGTCACCAAGAATGGCAATAGCCTGCGCTACGGGCTGGCCTGGATCCATCGTGTGAACGTTTGCATTGACGATGATCAGGTCTGGCCCAATGATTGGTTTGTCAGCACGGCTCGTGACGTTCATTGCGAACAGACCAAAGGCAAGAGCAATTAAGGAAAGAAGTGATGTTCTCACCGTTTTTTTGATCAGGATGTAAAGAAGAATCTGGTCTTGAATTCCGCTTTCGGATGTCAGCCCGTCCGAATTCTCTCTCTCCGCGAAGAGTTAACTAGTCTAACGAGTGAAACTTTGGCAACGATCTTAAGTTATTTCTTGCCATAGATCTTTCTTCCTTTAAGCGCCAGTTTCTCGCAGTCAACACTAGCGCCTCTTTCGTTCGTTTGTAAATGACAACCGCCCTCTCGGCCGCTTATTCGAGGATGTATTCACCTCCTACAGAAGTTTCGGTTTGAAATGTGCTAGTTTGGCTTCAGGAGGAATGAACTGAATGGCGCTGATTGGGGCCAACGAACTAAAACGCAAGCTGCTGATCGCTGTTGATGGGCAGCCCTACGTGGTCCTCGACGTCTTCTTTGCTTCGCCGACGGCGCGAGGCGCTGCGACGATGGTACGCACGAAGTTGCGCCAGCTATTGACGGGCGCGGTTATGGAGAGGAGCTTTCGTTCGAGCGAGAAATTTGAGGAGCCCGATGTTGAGTTCGCACCCGCGTCCTTTCTTTACAGTGATGCCGAAGGGTGTCATTTCATGGATGAGAAGAGTTACGAGCAGTTCGTCTTTTCAGCTGAAGAGGTCGGCAACGATCGGGGCTATCTCAATGAGGGTGTGTCGCTGCAGGTTTTGAAATACAACGGCGCTCCTGTTTCTCTGCAACTGCCGCAGTTTGTCGAACTTGCGGTCATCTCCACGGAGCTGGGGTTGCGTGGCGATACTGCAGCCGGGGGAGCAACTAAGCAGGCCACCGTGGAAACCGGCCTCGTCGTGCGCGTTCCGCTTTTTATCAAAGAGGGCGAAATCGTTCGCGTCAATACGCAAACCGGCGAAGTCGCTGGCAGAGCTTAATTGAATGACAGAAGAACCCGCTCATGTCTCGGCGATACTGAAGCTCTTAAGTAATCAGCAGCGCTCTCTGGAGTGCGCTGCCTTGTCAGCGGTTTTTGAAAGCGGCGACGAGTCGCCGCACTGCTCCAAAGTAGGCTCGCACACACTTCCCGTTTTTCAGCAACCTGCTGCTAGAGGGCCTGGCATGGGCTAGGCAGGTTTCATGAAAAGCAGAATTCATTGCGCCTTTATACTACTCGAAGGAAGTGACAATGAATAAGTGGACAGATACCATAATGGGGGGCTTCGTACTGATAGTGACACTCATGATATTGCCGTTTGTCGTATTGGCCAACGTGTGGCGATATATCAATAGCTGGCGGCCGTGGCAAAGGGGGTCATAACGAGAT
>JBGPNE010000407.1:0-3888 GCA_041487335.1 Pyrinomonadaceae bacterium | reverse complement strand
TGGCTTTCTCCGCATCCTGAATTAGCTCCGCAATGTAGTGAGCCATCCATCGCCCGAGAGTATCCACAGATTGATCGATACCGAGCTCCTTCGTCAGTTTCCTGCCAAGCGCAAGCGTCGCTTCACAGCGTACTGATACTGCCGTCGGACCTGATGAGGAATAGTCGTGCGCTTGGCGGGATGAATCCGATGTCATCATCATTATTCCTTTCCCATCGAGAGTAGAGGCGCCGCCGTTCAAGTTCTACCTTCACGATTAAATCCATTTCTAGCTCGCGCAAGAGCGATACAGTGAACACGAATGATGCTTGAAGACGTGCTCCGTTTTCATGATTGGTTTCCTCATCGTCTTTCTCGTGAAAGTGTCCCCATGTTACTGACCGCGCAACATCAACATGATCGTCCTGAGCAAACCATCGCCGATACTCGACGTCGGACTTGAGGTTCATAAGATCAGTCACGTAGGTGGCCGGTGCAGGTGGCGGATACCTGATAGCGCCGGCCCACGGGTCCTTTTCATCTAGCCCGCTATCGCCGGATCGATTCACGATCCAGCCCTTCAACTGAAAGCCATCGAAGTCGATTTGTAGATCATCATCAGCATCAGGAATTCGGTAATCGCTATGATTGTCTACGCTCTGCAAGGCCCTCAGCAAAGCTGTGGAGCGAACGGGGGAAACAAGCGCACTGCAAACGTGGATAGACTCCTCTCGGTGTCCCGAAATCCATGTCCAATGGCCCCAAAGATTCATTCGGCCGTCAGGCGCAATTAGAATCCGATCAAAGTCATTTCTTGCGATTGACCAACGCCATTCATCCGTTTCCTTTTCATCCTTCCACTCTGGCCTTTCAAGCGGAGTCGGATCGCGGCGGTCTGCTAGCCAACCACCGTCTCGGCGAGAAAGATCATGGCGACGTAACCAATTACGAAACTCATCCTCGGAATCGTCAGGGTCATGATGCACGGGCGTTGTTGCTAGAAGCTTCCCAGCTACCACCATCATCGCATGGTACGAATGATAGAAGCGCAGGTCGTCCACACGTGGATACGAGCCGTGAGAGTGATAGGTTTCCATATCTCTGAAAATTTTGCGCCGGTGGCGCTCATCTTCATCCCAGCGGTTTCCTCCAGATATCTGCCAGTCGGTTCTAATCACGCGTAATGATTCACGTTCGATACTGGTTTGCGACTTGGCAAAACAGCTTCCAAGAGAAGCAAACCAGTAAGGTCCCATGTCGATGCCAAAATAGAACCGATCTTCCTTGTCTTTGGCATCGGTCTCTTCATTTTCATAGCGCCGATAAGACTCTGACTTTACAGAGGGAAGCGGCGATGTATTGAGGACCGACAGTCGCTGACGCAGATCAGCCTGCGATATCAAGAATCCGGCATCCAACAAAGCAAGGAGCGTCCTCTTTGCGAACTCCCGAATAAGGACGTGAGGTTCGCCAACGAATGCTTGCTCGATCAAAAAGTCAGCATGTGTGGCGACAAGATCCGGGCGATCTTTTGCGGCGCGGGCCAATCCGATCAGCAACCATTGCCGTGCGTGTAGTTCGTAGAAAGGCAAGCGGGCATCATAAAAGGTGTTGGGTGATGCTCCCTTGGCCAGAGTGATGAGATGCTGGAGTGCTATCTCTTGTCCTAGCGTGCAAAGTGCGCGGACTACATGTGCAGCTTCCCAGCGCAAACTTGCCCGCGGAGCTGCGAGGCAGCCCCAGATGTAGCCAGCCACTGTGCCTTCAATCTCGCTGGGAGGCTCAAGTCTGGGCGCCCAAGGGCCATCGCCATCTGTGTCCTCTAGAACGTGGTCAAATAGATCAAGGCCGAACGAAAGTGCCTCCAACGCTTCATTTTCAGTCAGTTTTTGAGCAAGAAGTCCTACCAGGGTGAACAAGCGGCTCGCACCAGCGATTTCGGCTGCTTCTCCTATGGCGAGAAGAACCACATCGACCACGTCCTCTTCAGGAATTCCAGATAGCTCGCACGCAGTTTTGAAAGGAAGCATCTCATAGTAACGGCTCTTCGTAATGGCCATGCAGAATCGTCGGCAAAATGCCTTCAGGGTCTGGGCAAGGGCCGCTTTGACTGCGAGCCGGCTTCTCCAGTTCTCGGGGATCTGTTCAAGAATGTTACGCAAATGAAAGAGGTCGAAATCGGCTACATTCGCAACAGCAGCGATGAATTCGGCCTCTTTGCCAACATGCACGCGGCGGCACGCTTCTTCAAAGAAGCGTTCATGGTAATACGGTGGCTCGTAATCTTTGAACCGCCTGTACGCCTGCGAAATACCATTGACGGTGCTGAGATCAACACCCTCAAAGATTGCGTTCCAATCACGCTCATCTTTGCTTCCTTGATCTATGCGGTAACCGTTCTCCGTCAAATTCCTGGATTGTTCCTCGCGTTCACTCAAAGCGATTCGATCATCAAGGTCAGGAAGTGTAATGCCGTGCTCGCTTGAGACATTCTTGATCTCGCGCCATGTTCCAATACTCTGTTGGTCCAGTGTCATGTAACGGTAGGCGAGCCCGGTCGCAGTCTCCTTTTCGGCCTTGTTTGCGCAGGTCGCCAAGACGCTTTTGAGCAAGAGTGGCTCGTTCCATTCGGCACGAACGCCGATCAATGCCAGTGCAATCTTTGGATCGAGGTCGCCGCGGGAGACAAGAAAGTTGACCGCGATTGGCAATATTCGTCCCGCCCACCCGAAACTTCGGTCCCGCCAACGACTGAGGATTGCCAGAGAGGACTTTCCGCATAGACCGGAAATCGCCTCGACAGTGGCTTCCCAGTCAAAATGTTTGTCGCGATCGACATAGTCGTAAGTAAGCTCGGCACAACGAGCGAGCCGATATGCTATTACTGGATTTGGGCGATCTCGAGAGGCACCACGGTCGGCCAAGTCCAACAATGCCCCCCACCGCACTAAGTTTTCGTCACCGATCTTGCTTGCGACTTCCACGGCTTGATTGAAATAGGCGGCGGCTTCTGAGGGGCTTACCGTCAAGACCGCTCTCGACAGCTCGACATAGCTGCCTGACTTCGACTCTGCGTCTTCACGCGCACCTTGGATTAGGCCGAAGGCCTTCCCAGCATAGTCGAGAGCGCGCGCTTCCAGCGAGGGTGATCTGGCTGCCAATCGTGCAAGATGTGTGAGCGTCGTGGTGAACAATGGCCGCTTAAGGCTGGTGATCCACTGCTCGAATACATCGACCGATGCGGCATCAACGCTTTCCGCGGTCAGCAAGGTGTCAAACCAGACCCGAGCAATTTCATCGGATGTTTCCGACTGCTCCCGGTAGCTGATCCCTTCTGCTTTCCCAGACGCGGCATTCCTTTCGGCGATAGCGTTTGCAAGGTCCGCAGGCGATGTCCGACCGACGAAGGTTGCCGCCCACAAACGGTGCCACGGCAAGAGAGCCCCGATGTCTTCTTTGAAGTTCCGGGCATCCTGAGAATCGGAATGCGACTTCTGGGTTTCCAGTTCTTTTCGTAGCTCGTCATGCGCTAAATCGATCAATTGCAATGATTGCCTGCCAAGTTCTGCCCGCAGTGCGAACGCACGAAGTAGCGGAAACCGCTGCTGGCCATATCGAGACGAAAGACCTCGTGGAGGTGACGCGGGCAAGTAGCGTGTCAGGAGTGCGATCAGTGCGTCGGTTGTGCCAACCGATAGCTTATGTGCAGCTTCTACCAGTGCGGTCACTGCCCGGATAGCGTTTCCCTCACTGTCCCAGCCACCACTGTCTTTTAGTTTGATGCGTGGACTCATAGCCAAGCGAAGGGCACGCTCCACGACTCTCTTGGGAGGTGTTCTATGGACCTCCTGTAATTCCAATGTAATCGCGAGTATGAGAAATAGGTCGTTCTTGGCTGCTAGTGCAAGC
>JBGPNE010000406.1:0-3897 GCA_041487335.1 Pyrinomonadaceae bacterium | reverse complement strand
ATGCCTGGCCCTACCAGGCGCTGCGCACTTCGCGCTTCCACCCCAGCGGGGCTGCCCCGCTGGGGACCCCGGAGTGTTTGCACCTGGCTACCCTCTTACACGCCTCCGGCGCTGTTTGGCTGAGGTTTCCATAGCAATTCTTTTGGTTGCGGCTAAAAGCCGCGCTGTGCTCCCGAGGATCACCGATCGCGGCAAAGGTCTTGAATTAACTAATTCAATTCGAGTCTGCGACGCACTATGTTGTAATGTGAGCCTGGCAATAGGTGCTTGCCGGCGGCTTTTCTTTGGTGGTCGAGAGATCAGTTCTCAAGACCCAAAAATCATCAGTATCCACTCTTGAGAATTCTTCATATTAGCTCAGCTCAATCCTTCGGCGGCGGTGAGCGACATCTTGCCGATTTGGTTAATGGGCTCGCTCATCGAGGCCACGATGTTTACGTTGCGCTGCGCCCAAATTCCCAGTTGATCGAAAAGCTCACCGAACTGCCGAAAGCGAATATCACGATACTCCCTTTTCGCAACGCACTTGATGCAAAAAGTGCGCATCATCTGGCCATCTTCGTAAGAAAAAACGAAATCGAAATCGCTCATGCACACATGGCCCGGGATTACCCGCTCGCGGCGTATGCGACGCGACGAAATACAACGGCGCGTCTTATCGTTACGCGTCATGTGTTGTTTCCTCTAAATCGACTCCATAAAATTACTCTTTCTCACGCCGCCCGAATCATTGCAGTCTCCGAGGCAGTTGCCCTTCAGCTTCGTTCTCAGAAACTAACACCCCCCGAAAGAATTACGGTTGTTCACAACGGCATTGATATCGGCCGGTTTGAAAAGGCAAGGGCTGACTTCAATCGCGAGCAATTCTCTCGCAGTTGGAATCTTCCTGAACATGGTCTGCTTGTCGGAACCGTCGCCGAGTTAAATACGCTGAAGGGCCATGAAGAGTTTCTTCGGGCCGCAGAGCAGATCGCCCGTATTTTCTCAAATGTATCTTTCGTCGTCGCGGGTGTTGATACCTCTGAAACCGAAGAGAATCGGGCTGCTCTGAAAAGACTCATTCGCGAACTTGGTCTTGTTGATCGTGTTCGTCTTGTCGGCTGGTTGGATGATGTGGCCCAGCTACTTTGTGCCTTAGACGTGTTTGTCTCGGCATCACGGATAGAGGCGTTCGGGCTCGTTATTGGCGAAGCGATGGCCTGCGGCACTGCTGTTGTCGCAACTGAGACGCAAGGCGCGCGGGAAATAATCGAGGATCGAGAAACCGGTCTGCTCGTTCCGGTGGCTGATGCTGATGCCTTGGCAAAATCGGTTATCGCGCTTCTCAAAAATGAAGAGAGACGAGAAGAGATTGGGAAGCAAGCCCGTGAAGTTGTTCACGCGAACTTCAGTCTGGATCGAATGGTTGAGGCGACTGAAAAGATCTATCGAGAGAGCCTTTCAGGAAAATAACCAGACAGAACGAACGCACCGATAGACCTGTGTCTCTGCCCCTTTTATTGGTTTGCAGCAGCATGGGCGAACAAATCGGACCCTACACTCTGTCAATTTTAGCCGCGAGGATGAAATCGCTTTCAGTAAGTCCATCGATTTTGTGAGTCCAAATCGTAATTTTCGCCCAGCCCCAGCCAAAGCAGATGTCGGGATGATGTCCTTGCTCTTCAGCGAGATCTCCCACACGATTTACAAAGGCCTGGGCCTCGAGAAAATTTGAAAACTTGTATTCCTTCTTTAGGTGATGTTCATTTACCACTTCCCAGCCGTCCAGTTCGGACAAGAATGTAGTTAGCTCCCCACCCTTAAGTTGTGGCATACCACCTCGACTAGGAACACTCTCGCGACTTGCTAGCCCGCTCATGATGTTTGCCTCCCGGATAACGAATCTTTCAGAATCGCAATCTGTCCTGCGTGATAAAGATCGTGCTCTGTCATACGGGGCCCCTTGAGTCAGTTGCTTGGCCTCCATTTTCGCCTTTCCGCAGTTCCATCTCTTCCCGCAACTCTTCCCGCTCTGCATAGAGCCTTGCCAGGACAGAAGGCAGAGCGATATTCTCTGCCTGTGCTGGATCGAAGCCCCGCGCACGCATCTCACGATCGAATCTTTCTTCAACCGCCCGCAGTTTCGCTTCGATTTGGTTGTCTGTTAGCTCATTTCTCACGAAGATCAGCATTCATTCTACACGCACTCTTAGTCAGTCTGCATCCAGAACGAACTTGCTTTGTAAGAACTGTTGCTTCACAAAAATCACAGCTTCACGAATCTAGATTTCCGACTTGCTAAGATCACGCTTGACCGGATAGTCTTAATCACAAGCCTTCAGCAATCAAGCAAAAGCCGATGCAGCAGAAAGTGCGGTAGGAAGTGCGCTGTCGGCTTAGAGTCCAGTCTAGCTACTTGTAGGAGGGTTCCGGTGGCGGTGATTCGTCCTTTTCGTGCTTTGCGCCCAACTGCAGAACGGGCGAAGCAAGTGGCCAGCGTTCCTTATGATGTCGTCAATACCCAGGAAGCACGCGCGCTCGTCGCGGACAATCCGCTGAGTTTCTTGCATGTGTCGCGTCCGGAGATAGACATGCCAGACGGCACCGACATTTATGGTGATCCGGTCTATCGCAAAGCCCTGGACAATTTCACCAATCTGAAGAAGATCTGTCCGCTGGAGACAGAAGAGACCCCGAGCATCTATCTCTATCGTTTGATCATGGGGGAGCAGGAGCAGATTGGCGTGGTGGCCTGCTGCGCTGTCGATGAGTATGACAAGGATGTGATTCGCAAACATGAGCGTACCCGGCGAGACAAGGAGGACGATCGTACTCGCCACATACAGGTTCTGCGAGCGCAAACTGGACCGGTCTTTCTTACCTACCGTGCGCGCCGGGAGATCGATACGATGGTGATGGAAACGATGTTGGCAAATGCTGCCTACGACTTCACGGCCGACGACGGAATCCAACACACCATTTGGCGAGTACCTGATCCAGTGCGCTTCGTTCATGCATTTCGCGAAGTCCCGATGCTTTACATCGCTGACGGTCATCACCGCGCCGCCAGCGCCAGTCGTGCTCGCGCCGAGCTGACAGAGCAGAGCTTCGGACATACGGGTGACGAAGAATACAACTTCTTTCTTGCAGTTATTTTTCCAGATGATCAGGTGCGGATTCTTCCTTACAATCGCGTGGTACGAGATCTGAATGGCCTCTCGACGGAAGCATTTCTCGCGAGCATCAGAAGAGGTTTTGTTGTTTCCGAGAACGGAAGTTCGGCGCCTGCGGAGCGCGGAAACTGGAGCATGTACCTTGACCACCGGTGGTACGGACTCAGTCTGCCGGCGAACGCACCAAAGCCCGAAGGAAGCGTGGCGTCGTTGGACGTCAGCATTCTTCAGGATCGTTTGCTGGATCCGATTCTCGGAATCAAAGATGTCCGTACTGACAAGCGGATCGATTTTGTTGGGGGAATGCGCGGCACTGGAGAACTTGAACAGTTGGTGAACGAAAAAAGGGCAGCCGTTGCTTTCTCGCTTTATCCGACAACCATTGAAGATCTTTTGCGCGTCTCTGATGCTAGCGAGATCATGCCGCCAAAATCTACCTGGTTTGAGCCGAAGCTGCGGGATGGGTTGTTGATACACAGCATTTAGTCAGTTGTCAGTTGTCCGTGGTCCGTAGTAATGAAAACGCCAGTAACTGACACCGACAACCGACAACCGACAACTGACAACTGACAACTGACAACTGACCACTGACGACCTGACAAATCATGTTGGTTTTAATCGCTGACAAATTCGAACAGTCTGGACGCGATGGTTTGCAGGCCATCGGCTGCGGTATTTCGTATCAGCCGGATCTGAAAGACGATGCGCTCGTGGCGGCGATTCGCAAAGAAAACCCAGACGTTCT
>JBGPNE010000405.1:0-3911 GCA_041487335.1 Pyrinomonadaceae bacterium | reverse complement strand
CTCACTCAAACAACACCACCTGGAGACATACCAACATAGTCTGAGGGTAGGAAGCCTGTGTTTAGATGTCGGCGTCCTGCTCGATTTGGCGCCTAATGAATTGGAGTTGCTCGGGCTCTCGGGTCTGCTGCATGACATCGGCAAAAGAAGGATTACGGACGACATTCTTTCCAAGAGGACGCCGCTTGACGGTAAAGAAAAAGAGGCCATGAGCAGGCACCCGCGATTAGGCTTTCTTGAATTGGGCGAGGAAGGGGACGCGGTCGTCAGGCGGGTGATCGTCACCCACCATGAATACAAATTAGATCCATACCCGAGGAAGGGGCAAGAACGGAGACAGGACGAGCGGGTAGAAGGCAGGCGGATGTCCGGAGAGTTATCTGACACCTTTGGTCAGGTCGTTGCCGTCGCGGATATTTATGACGCGTTAGCCAGTCGCAGGTCTTACAAACCGCGTCTGCCAGAAGAGGATGTGGAGGCCGAACTAAGAAGGCAGTTCACTGGCGACTCTCGATACATAGCTTTAGTACTGCAAGTGCAGGGGCATTACAGATCAGTTGGAACTGTTCCTGCTGGAGACGACGAACTTCCTAGCTGAATAGAAAGGTCACAAATCGTGCCTGCTTCGATAGAATTCGAGCGCCGTCTGCGTTGGGCTGACGCAGATGCCGCCGGGCGTCTGCACTTCCCGCGCATCTTCGAGATTATCGAGGAGGCTGAAAGCGAACTCGTGCGGGGCCTCGAATGGCCGATGGACCGGAGCAGGAATTACGATTTCCCGCGCGTACATGTGGAGTGCCGATTTCTCCGCGTACTCGCGCTCGACGCCCTCTTCCGTCTCCGGTTCACGGTTGGCAAGTTGGGGCGCACCTCAATCCGTTACGACTATCGAGTCTTCGACGCCTATGAAGAACTGGCCATTGAGGGAACGATGACCGTCGTGGTGTTGCAGAACGGTAAGCCGACGGAGATTCCCCAATCGTTACGCGCCGCGCTGGCCGGCGAGACATCAGAGACAGGCGAGTAGCTCAATCCCAGCGTGATATTATTCGAAACCCATGTCTACTGCTGAAGCAACCTTGCAGACAAACATCAAGCGATCGCAGGAAGCCCTGGATGCCTGGGTCCGTGGAGTTATTCAATGGCACTTCGAACCCGCCACCGGTTGTCCATTCTGGTTGGACTACGCCAGGACACTCTCGTGGGATCCTCGTCAGGAGATTCAAACCTATAATGATCTCTCGCGGTTAGGTCCATTTCAAGACGAGTGGCTGCGTGGTGGTCCCGTGCGCCGCTGGGTTCCGAAAGGCTACACCGGGCGGCCCATCTACACGTTCGAGACTGGCGGTAGTACGGGCGTGCCCAAGTCTCGGATCAACATAGAGGATTTTCGACTCGATTACGAAGCCTTCAGCACAACCTTACCTGACGAGTTTTTTCCCAAGGGCGCAGACTGGTTATCGCTTGGTCCTACAGGCCCGCGCCGGTTGCGCCTGGCAGTTGAACATCTGGCCCAGTATCGCGGGGGCATCTGCTTCATGATCGATCTCGATCCGCGTTGGGTCATCAAGCTTTTAAAAATGGGCCAGGTAAAGATCGCCGAACAGTACAAGCAGCACGTAATCGAGCAAGGTTTGACACTGCTGCGTGCCCACGACAACATTCGCTGCCTGTTTACCACGCCGAAACTCCTGGAGGCGCTGTGTGAAAAGATCTCGCTTAAGAAGTTGGGCATCACGGGCGTTTTCTGCGGCGGCACGGAGATGACGCCGCAGTTTCATCGCTTTGCAGTGGAAGAACTGCTGGAAGGGGCATACTTTGCGCCCACGTATGGCAATACGCTGATGGGACTGGCCGTTCACAAACCGCGTCAGCCGGAAGACAATTACGCGGTCATCTACTATCCGCCGCTGCCGCGGGCGAAGATTGAAGTAGTTGACGCGGATAATCCCGGCAGAGTTGTCGATTATGGCGAGACGGGTCGCGTACGTTTGACGACCCTGACGAAAGAGTTTTTAATGCCGCGGTTTCTCGAACGTGACGAGGCAGAAAGAGAGCCGCCTTGCAAGCTTTATCCCTGGGATGGTGTACGCAATGTCCGTCCATTCTCGAGGTTGCAGTCAACAGTGGTCGAGGGAGTCTACTGAATTGCCGATTTACAAATTCCAATTGGCGAGTGGGTCTCAGAGGGACATTCAGTTTGGGAATTTCAAGATGAAGCTCAGTCAAATCTAATCGGCAATTGGCAACTGGCAATCGGCAATCGCAACTTGGCAATCGGAAATTGGCAATGATTCACATTCCCATACTTCGGCGGGGTGAACCTTACAAAAGCCTGGATGTCGCGCGTCTGCCGCACCATCAAACGGGCGAATTGTTCGTTTGCATCAGCCAGGCTAACAGTGGCTTGATTAGGCGCGATCTCCGAGATCAGAAAACGGGCCGGGAAAAGCTTGCGGCGCTTTCCACTGCCGAGTTGATCGACTTTTGTACGCGCGCGGCTGACTACTTTCTCAATGCCACCCTGCCGCTTGGCGAGGTTACGCAAACGCCGGAGGATTATGTACGTCAAGTTTCGGCGACCACGGGAATGCCGCATGTGTTGGCGCGGAAGAATATGGGTAAGCTTCGCGGCGTGCTGGCGGAAGCGGGCAATGTGCTTAGCGGCCTGACCAGAAATATTGATTGGCTGACATTGGACCGAGGGTTCGGCGAAGTCGGGGGACAGGCGTTGAGTTTCTTTCCGCGCACTGAATCTCTGGGAGTGGTGCTGCCGAGTAATTCACCCGGAGTGCATTCGCTCTGGATCCCTTCGGTGCCTTTGAAAATCCCGCTCGTGCTCAAACCCGGCAGTGCCGAACCCTGGACTCCATACAGAATCATCCAGGCCTTGATTCGCGCCGGCGTGCCGCGCGAGGCTTTCAGCTTCTACCCCACGGATCACGCCGGCGCCGGAGAGATTTTAAGAAGCTGCCAGCGGGGAATGATCTTCGGCGACGCTGCGGCCACCGGTCTCTGGGGCGATGATCCGCGCATCGAGATTCATGGCCCCGGCTTCAGCAAGATCGTTATTGGGGAGGACTGTATTGATGAATGGGAAAAGTATCTGGACTTGATGGTTCGCTCGATTGCGGACAACGGCGGGCGCTCGTGCATCAATGCGTCCGGTATTTGGGTTCCCGCCCACGCCGAGGAGATCAGTGAGGCGCTAGCCGAACGTCTGGCGCAAATCGTCCCGCTCGCGGCTGATGATGAAGCAGCACAACTGGCGCCTTTCGCTGACGCAAACGTCGCGGCGCGCATTTCTCAGGCTATAGAGCAGGGATTGAAAGAGCCAGGAGCACGCGATCTCACGGCGTCTCATCGCGATAGCGGACGATTGGTTACCTGGCAAGGATGTTCGTATCTTCTGCCGACCATCGTGCTCTGCGAAGAGGGGGAACATCCGCTGGCGAACAAGGAGTTCCTCTTTCCGTTCGCCAGCGTTGTGAAAACAAGGCAAGAGCAGATCCCCGAAGTGCTGGGCCCGAGTCTCGTTGTCACGGCTATCACTTCCAATCCCAAACTGATTCGCAAGCTAGTTGCCTCCCCGAATGTCGATCGGCTAAATATCGGCCCCGTGGCCACGACTCAGGTGAGCTGGGATCAACCGCACCAGGGTAACCTCTTCGAACACCTGTACGCGCGCCGCGCTTTCCAGCGTGCGGTGGCCGTGTGAATGCCGTCTCTACGGTGTGCGATGAAGATTCTTTATCTCACAGGCGGGGCGGGCCAGATGTATTGTGGGAGTTGTCTGCGCGACAACGCGCTCGCAGCGGAACTAATCTCGCGCGGCCATGATGTAACGCTCCTGCCCGTCTACACTCCGACGCTGACAGACGAGCCAAATGTTAGCCAAGAGAAAGTTTTCT
>JBGPNE010000404.1:0-3925 GCA_041487335.1 Pyrinomonadaceae bacterium | reverse complement strand
CGGCAAATTGACGCCGAGCAATCTATCCGCCAGACCTAAGATAAAGAATTGCTCACCACTGACGATGCCTCGCTCCTGGGCATAGCCAGGAATAAAACCGATCACCCCTAAGGGACCGACACCGATATAAGGCAAATAGCCGGCAGCGATTGTCACGACGAGAGCAACGGGCATCTTCCATCCCCATCGTTTGTACAGCGCGGGAAACAGAACTATCGGAAATAGTTTGGCCAGCGTTCCGAGCCCAAGCGCGACCCCTGTTGCTGTTTCCCAATTGCGTCGCCTCGCCAACAACGCCAGTGAGATGAAGGCAAACGCTAACGGATCGACATGGCCGCTGCCGGCAAACTCCCAGACCGCCAACGGATGCCACGCATAGATCAGAATGCGTTGTCGCGGCATCCCAAACGACGCGAGCAGCTTCATCAGGATCCAAACAGCAATCAATTCGAATCCGACGATCGTGAATTTCATCCACGTTACTGATTCGCTTATGCGCGTCGTCAGAAAGTACATGAACTCAGCGCCCGGAGGATACATCGTATGCGCGTAATCGCGCCGATTGATCCTCGGATAGATCCTTTCATCGCGCAGATTCTTCAAAGCGTCATCAGCCGGGATATAACGATAGGGATTGATGCCCGCTGCCTGAACGCGCCCGTCCCAGACGTACCGATAAATATCATCAGAGAGATACGGTGGAGAAAAGACAATGCTGAGGCGGAAAATGCCTGCGAAGAGCAGGACGATAAGAAGGGTTGAGCGTGCACCGCGCGCACGAACGATCAGCCAAACAAGTATGAGATAGAGTATCGATTGAACCAGGGCGAGTTTAATGAACCAGACGATGTCTGTGACGCCTCGGGACTGGAGACCGATTCTATAGAGTATTAGCAGGATCGCGCCGATTCCCGCGAGCAGGACATTCGTGACGATTACCGGGTTGCGCTCACGTGACGCGGTCGTGATCATGCTCTTGTGTTCGCTCTATATGCGCCACGTATGAAGCGCTCGTGACCTTCTTTTGCAATCAGGTCTGCGAGATAGTTACGGGTATGAGGTGCTTCGAAACCGCCGCGAAACTGCGCCCGGCCGTCGTGCCCATCTGACAACAAGGAAAGTTCCTCGCAAAGCAGACGAAGCGTAGCTGCGTCGTCTACGTCATACCACGTTGGCAGAAGCTCGACAGGCAGATCTATGTCCACTGCGCGGTCAATTGTGTGAGCGAGAACATCCGCGGTGCTCCACGCGATGCCCTCGAATAAGTAATGGTGGGGACGCTTAAGACCGATGAGGTAATAACCGCCATCCTGGCTGGGGCCGAGCACGACTCGATCTCCCTCCTGCGCCAATAATGAGGCAGCAGTTGTCAAAATTTCACCTGGCAGCGTTGGGCTATCGGAGTTAATCAGGCACACGGAGTGGAATGTTTTGTCGAGCAGTTCGGCAGCGGCATTAACCAGTCGCTCACCAAGCGTTTCACCACGCTGAGCAAGCAACCTGAAGCCGTTGGGAAGCAGACCATGCAACAAGGTTTCAGCGGGTGCCGGAGTATACAGCACCACGCCTTCCGTCCCACTCCCACTCAGACCGGCCACGTTTGTCGTCATGTCACGCAGAAAGCACATACTTAATGTCGCTGCTTCTTCTGAAGTCAGCGGTGGAGTGAGGCGGGTTTTCACCGCACCGGCGAACGGCACTTTAGCCATTAATGCGAGAGCACATCTCGGCTCAATCGGCAGTGAACTAGATGCGGGATCGAGGTTCATTCAGCAGGAAAGAACTATGTTCTCGGAAGCGTTGAGTAAAAAGCGTTCAAAGAAAGCTCACGAATGCTCCGCTGGCCACTGCTAAAATCCATACTGATGCCGCAACGAGGACAGCGACCTTCCAGTTCGTTGATCGCATGATCGTCAGTAGGGAGGGAAGATTCACCGACGGACCGGCGATCATCAAAGCCACCGCGGCGCCCGCCGGAGCGCCGGACCCGAGTATTATCAGCGCGAGTGGAATCTCAAAAAAAGTTGGCAATGCCAGCGGAACAGCAATGGCGGCAACAACAATGATCGCTAGGAATTTCGCAACACTTGAAGCAAATGTTCGAATCGGGAGCACCTGAACGATCATCATTGAAACCAGGACTCCGACAATTATTACCGGAATCAATCGCACGGCGACTCGAGCGCAGCCACGTAAAAAATGCAGCAAGTCTGACCGGCGAGCTTCTGCCTGCCAATCATCCATATTACAGGACACTTTGGTACCGGCGAACATCCTGTCAGCGATCATTCCGGTGAACAAGACCGCAGCGATACCGGCGCCCAGGCGCACCGTCCCGATCCTGTAGTCGAAGAGCATGAAAGTGAGAATCAACGCGGCCGGATTTAGTGCGGGCGCGGCGAGCATCAAACCAAGCGACGGACCAAGCCGCGCAGAACGCTCGTACACGCCCGTGAAAATTGGCGCCACACAACAAGAGCACAGCATCAATGGTGCTCCCGCGAGTCCAGCGATTGCTTGTGATCGCAGCGAACGTCTTGCCAGCAAACGCGCCAACCAGCGAGGGGAGATAAACGTGCTCACTGCTCCACTAATCAGAATGCCAAAGACCAGCGCCGGCCAGATCACAAGAAAATAGTTCAGCGTTCGTGTTATTACACCGGCGTCCGAAGCGCCAACCTGCGGAATCACGTCACCGCGTGGCGTGAATACTCCGGTAGCGGAGACCCTCCCGATCACCATCAACGCGGCTGAACTCTTGTAAGCGATGAGCGCTCCAACGATGACCAGCACTGGCAGTACAAGATAAAAGACGCGCTGGATCGCAGTCAGCGATGCTTCTCTTTCTCTCTTATCTATTTGTTCTGCAATCATGAGCGACCATCTATCAGTGATCGATATGGAAATGTCAGCCTCACTTTATCAGGAATAATTCGCTGATCAAATCCGCCCAAGCTTTTTCCTCGCGCGTGGGATCAAAAAGGGGGGCTAACTTCCTACACCGGTCTCTTAATTCAGCGAGATATTCCTGATGAGTCTCCGCGCGCGCCAACAGTCGCGCAAGCTGCTCGGTATCGCCAACATCAAAAAGGCCAGGGTAGTGTGGCCCCAGAATGCCAACGTTGCCGTCAATGCGCGAGGCGAGAATGGGAACCGAAGCCACTATTGCTTCTGACAAAACGTTGGCCCCTCCCTCCATGCGAGATGAAAGCACACAAAGGCGACTTTTCGCCAAGATCCGGCGAACATGCGATTGCGGTTGCTCTCCCAGCCATTCATAGCGCTGATTAACGCGCATTTCCCTGCGCGCTCTGGTCGCCATTGACTCAGTCATAGCTCCGCCGACTTGCAACACACGGATTTGTGTAGAATCAGGAAGTAGCCGCGCCGCCATTGCGGTGCGAAAAGGATCCTTCACAGCACGCAGGTGACCGATTACACATACGTCAAAGCTACCGCTGGCTCGTTCGCTAAGTTCAGGCTCATTTGCTTTTGTCTTCGCTGCCCTCCTGCTCTTGCTTTCGGATTCTCGCATGTCTTCAACTGACTGATAAACTACCTGTGCCTTGTTTCTTAGGCTTGGCCGCAGTTCTTCGAGCCCTTTAGGTTGTAGTACGACGATCCTGGTAGCAATCTCGAGGGACGCCCGCGCCAGATGATTGCTGCGAATATCGCGATAGAGATCTGTTCCAGTAAGAGCGACGACTATTGGGGCTTCAGGGTTGTGGCGACGAAATCCGACGATCGATGAATGACTTCGCCGGGCGTGCAAAGCGACTAGCAGATCGTACGGCTTACCGTCGTACGTCTGTAAAACCGATACTCGGTTGCCAAGTCGTCTGAGAATCTTCGCCCAACGAACCGCAGTGATGCGGTTTCCGTAGCGTGAGTCCGGAGGAGCCGGCGTAACTATTCCAATCCTCAT
>JBGPNE010000403.1:0-3966 GCA_041487335.1 Pyrinomonadaceae bacterium | reverse complement strand
GGAGAGCATGTTTTATGCCACCCGTGATGGGAAGCGGGCCACCGTGCTCGAATTGATGTTATGCCGCTTGATCATGCGGTCTAGTGTCTTGCGGTCCACGCCGAGCAAACGTGCCGCGGCTTGCTTGTTTCCGCCCGTATGGGCCAGCACCCGCGCGACGTAACGTCCCTCAATTTCCGCAAGCAAGGGCCACTCTTCAATACTCTCTGCCTGTGCTGTCTCGGTCTGCCGATCCCTCGGGTCCACAGTCTCTCGATAGCCCCTTAGGCGTTCAGGCAAGTCCTGGGGACGAATTGTGCCGTCGCACATCGCCGCCGCGCGCACTATTGCGTTCTCCAGTTCTCTGATATTTCCCGGCCAGGGATATTTCTCCAGTAGTTCCAATGACTCCGGCGAGAACGCCACCGCGGGGCTCAATGAATAGACCCGATCTGCAAAACTCTTCGCCAGAGGCAATATGTCCTCTCGTCTTTCTCTGAGCGGCGGTAGAACAATTGAGACGGCATTCAAGCGATAGAAGAGGTCCTGCCGAAACTTTCCAGTTGCGACTTCGCTCTCGACGTCGCTGTTGCTGGAGGCGATCACACGCACGTCTAGCTTCTGCATTTGATTCGAACCGACGCGTCGAATTTCACCTTCTTGCAGCGCTCGGAGCAGCTTGACCTGAAATGCTGATGTGGTTTCCGTGATCTCATCCAGAAGAATCGTCCCTCCGTCTGCCTCTTCCCACAGCCCGCGCCGATCGCGATCCGCTCCCGTGAATGAGCCGCGCGTGTGACCGAAAAGTTCTGATTCGATCAATTCTGCCGGTATGGCTCCGCAGTTCAGAGCCACAAAAGGCTTGTCGAAACGAGGGCTGCGACGATGCAGCGCCGAAGCCACCAGCTCCTTGCCTGTGCCCGACTCGCCAGTCAAAAGCACCGGCAGATTTGTTCCCGCCACCCGTCCGACCTGCTTCATCACTTCGATGAAGGCGGCACTACGGCCAACAAGATCGACATCTGACTCGTATTGGGTGGCGGGTTTTCTTGAGACCAGACGATGATTCAGGCGATTTACCAAACGTTCTGACACCGTGCGTGAGAGAGACTGCAACGCCTCCACGCCGAAAGGCTTCAACAGATAGTCGTAAGCGCCAAAGGCAGTTGCATCGAGAGCGCCCGACGCGCTGCCATGTCCAGTCATCAACACTACTCGGGTCTGTGGCAGCTCCTCCTTGAAGCGACGTAGCACACTGAATCCATCCGCTCCGCCCAGCATTACGTCGCAGAAGACCACCGACCATTGACGCTCCCGCAGCATCTCAAACGCACGCTCCGCTGACTCTGCTTCGCTTACTTCCCACCCTTCATCTTCGAGTACCTGGCCTACAAACCTCCGTACCTGAGCTTCGTCATCGATTATCAGAGCCTGCATTAACATGATTCTGGATCCCTTTCTGAACAAATATCTCCGAGTTAAGCGTTCATTGAGGCCTTAGCGCGTTTTAGTAACTTCTCTTTCGGGCCAATGAGTCTAGTGACGCAATTCTGGGCGATCTGGGAGCGGTAGAAGCTACAACTGGGGCGAACTGGAGAGCAGGGAGGCGAAAATCCGCTCTCGGCATCGTACCTGCAAATCCTGCGTCAACGAGAGCCGGAAAGCGATTTCAGCAGGAATATGATTCTAACCCAGAGCTGACCTTCAGTATAGGAGAGTGTGTGGAAACTCAAAAGAGCCTACGGTAATTTGCAGGTTGGGAAGGGGGGTAAGCGCAGCGCGCCCCCGCTCAAGCCGCAAATTTGCGGGGTTTGAATTGTCAATTCAAGGTTGGCTGGCTGTGAATCCAGAGCGGGGGCGTGCTGCGCTTTGCCCCCTTCCCAACCTGCAAATTTTCTTTCTAGGCAAAGAGTACAAAGACATTTATGATAAGCAGCCATCAGGTAAACTCGACTGATCGTAAACGTTCAAGAATGGCCAGCATCCCGGAGCGATCGAGAGTGGCGTCAACTTCCGACATCCGCGCCCACTTTCCCGCTTTAAAACGCATCCACAATCAGTACCCAGTCGCCTATTTTGATGGACCGGGTGGCACACAGGTTCCGCGTCAGGTAGTTGAGGCAATGGCCGGCTATCTCTTCCACCACAACGCAAACACTCATTGGGCTTATCCAACCAGCGAAGAAACCGATGCGGCGATTCAAGATGCCCGTCTGGCATGCGCTGATCTCTTGAATGCGACATCCGGAGAGATCGCCTTTGGGGCAAACATGACAACCCTGACATTTCATCTGGCGAGAGCGCTGGGCGCACAGTATGGTTCAAGGGATGAAATCGTTATCACTGAATTGGATCACCACGCGAATGTCGCTCCCTGGCAGCGACTCGCAATAGAACGCGGTGTAACGGTGCGAACGGTAAAGATGATTCCTGAGACGGGCCAACTCGATTGGGCTGATTTCGAGCAGTCGGTCACAGGGCGGACAAAGTTAGTTGCGATTGGCGCCGCTTCAAATGCGCTCGGAACGATCAACGATCTGGCGCGCGCTATTCGAATGGCTCGTGCTGTTGGAGCATTTGTCTTCGTCGATGCTGTGCATTGCGTGCCTCATGCTCTAATCGACGTACGCGCTCTCGACTGCGATTTTCTCGGAATGTCCGCCTACAAGTTTTATGGCCCGCACATCGGAGTGCTGTTCGGCAAACGGGCACTGCTCGAGCAGATACAATTGCCAAAGCTTATTCCCGCTCCTGATTATGCCCCGGAGAACGTCGAGACAGGCACACAGAACCAGGAGGGAATGGCTGGGACCGGAGCGGCGATAGATTTTCTCGCCTCCCTTAGTAACGGCGAATCGAGGCGCGCGCGGCTGACTGAAGCTTATGACGAAATGCATAAGCGTAGCGCTGAGCTGGCGAAAGGACTGTGGCACGGGTTGAGCTCAATACCTGGCGTGCACCTTTATGGACCACCGCCTACAGACCCTCGGACACCAACCGTGTCATTTACCGTCAAAGGTGTGACCTCGACAGATGTAGCGCGGCGACTCGCCGAAAGAGGTCTCTTTCTTTCGCACGGTGACTTTTATGCGGCCACCGTCGTCGAACGACTCGGTCTTGGACCAGAAGGACTCGTGCGCGCTGGCTGTGCCTGTTACACAACAGCGGAAGAGATCGAACGCTTGCTCGAAGCGGTTGAGGAGATTGCCGCGTTTCAAATCAGCCGCGGATGAACGCGGGTAAACGCGAATCTGCGAAAACGCGAATACGACACGTCCGTTAGAAATCGCCTGCTGACATCGAAAAGATCTGCCCAAGTTCACTGAGCTGCATCAATCCGCGTCTATCCGCGTTCATCCGCGGCTGAATCGTGCTTTTTGGCATGTTCAGTCCCTCACCGCATTTATGAAATCCGCCAACAACCCGTAAGCGGTACTCTGCAAATTGGGCCGATGAGAAGTGATTGTCAAACCCGGCATCATGTCCAGCTCGAAATGGACGGCTAGCGAAGTGCCTCTGACAGTGCCAAGCGGGTCATTGATCGCGAGCTGCTCGGGGCGGACTGAAGCGTTAAGCGAGCCATCTACGGCAAGGTTGGCTCGGGCCACTAACTTGAAAGGTTTCCCTTCAGCGCGTGCCGCTTGCACCAACTGCGGACTCAACCCACGAATTCCCTCCCTGCGCACGTCGCCTGGTTTCAAGGGAATCCTTAGCAGCACTCTGGCAAGAGCGCAAACCTTAACTGTCGCGTCCCAGCCATCTACATCGTGACTTGGATCAGTCTCGGTGACTCCCAACTCCTGTGCGGTCTTCACGCCTTCCGCAAACGTACGGCCGGCTTCCATCGTTTCGATAATCACGTTTGTGGTTGAGCTAAAGATCCCGCTGAAGCCGCGCAGCTTGATGGCAGGTAACGTCTCTCGAAAGAGCGAAAACACCGGCGCGCTATCAAGAACCGCAGACTCAAAATAGAAGTTCTTTCCGACT
>JBGPNE010000402.1:0-3966 GCA_041487335.1 Pyrinomonadaceae bacterium | reverse complement strand
GTGAAAGATTGGCCGTGGTCGCCGAACCCTTCGTTTTTCCTGACATCAAAGCGGAGAGCATTCTACGCGGGTTGCGGCCGTTCGCAAGGCTGGTGAAACTGAGGCTCAGCTGCAGATTTATTCGAAATAGGCTGCGACGCTTGCCACGGATTGCGGCCGAGTGACGGCGCACTCGGAAACAATCCACTTGGACAACTGACGCGCAAACCGGACAAATGGTTTTCACATGTCCGGTAAGCCGATTAATCGGGAGTTGGCCTGTCGCTGCCAGCGTCTATTACTTGTCGTAAGGGGAGTTCGCAACATCTAAACTGGCATTCACGGATTCTGAGCGTGCGCTCCTGGCTTCTCTCTGCGAGTAGATTACGGTCGCATATCGATCTTTGTCTTGTGAGGAATGTTCTGCGTGAAATAAAGAAGGAAGAGTCAAGCCCGCGCGAGACTGCGTCTAAGCCGGAAACTCCTGTTTCCAAACGCGGATCAGCGGCTTGATTGTAATGCAGCCTGCTTTGATGTCCCGGTCCCATGCTCGCTCGGGCACAATATTCCGAGAATGTTCCAGGACAACGCGCGACCAGTCGGCACAATCAACGAATGGTTCTCCAAGACGGGGACGATCGTTCACTTCCGTCGCACAGCGGAATCCCAAGTAGACCAGCACGACTGGAACACCCATTGATGCGAGCTTCCATGCCCAAGCAAACCGGTTCGCTAATTGATAATGCGAATCACGCGAGAGGTTCCAGCCTGCTATCGGTTTGTTCAGCCCTGCCGACGCGGCACCTATCGCGCGGCCAATCTGCTCGTGATTCGCAATGGACCCGTCGGACGCATCCTTATCAAGAGTTTAACCATCTTTTTTCAGTTCTGCGTCGTGGGCTTTAGCCTCGACAAGCAGCAGGCCGTCTTTCTCGCCGATTGTGCAGGTGCTCGTGATGTCCCAGTTCGGTGTATTCGCTCGTTTTCGCACGGCCAGCCACCAGCTTGTAACTTTCTCGCGTTGGTCATCGGAAAGGAAGCCTATCGACTCCCCGAGTTTTGCTTCCTCGATGGGATTCGTGTCCCACTCGCCATTGGCCTTGAGCACCGGCAATCCCTGGGGCATCCAGAAGTCCTTTGCCTCGACATGAACGCCAGGCAACTCTACAAGTTTGGTTAACTTGTCGGCGACAATTGTTCGATCTCCTTCCATCAAGAGCAAGCAGCGAGGGAAGCTACCACGTCTGCGATTTTTCGGTAATGCATCAAGCCATTTCATGCCTCAGCCTCCTCGGGCGTGCCGTCCAGTTCCGGCGGCTCTAAGGTTTGCAGGTGCGACCAAGAATAACGCTTAACAACAGAATTTATCATTAGCAGATTGTAATTAGTATCTGATAAATACACTTACCGGACTAGTGGCTTCCTGTGTCGAATCCATGCGAGGCTGTTGAAAAACCCTCCCCAAGCGCTCTTTGACTCATTGAGTGGGCCTCTAAGCTGTTGATTCTTCCTTCGCGTCAAGAGGTTTGGAGGCACCTAAGAGAATTTTTCAACAGTCTCATGCGATTTCGAGCCACCTGGGCCGGGAAATCACGACATCGGGGTGCGGAGACAGCGTGACCTATGACCCTCGGTGGCCGCAACCGTTGCTCAGTGCCATCCCATAGTAGCTGCACGACTTTAAGCGGGATTATGCCCTTGACACAGGGGATTAAACGGACGTACCTTCTTCAGCTTAAGGCTAAATCTCTTAAGCCTTTGGAGAGGTGTACGCCGCCATGCTTGACAGAATCCTTACGTTCGGTGTGGTCATCGGCCCAACTTTGTTCGCTCTCGGGGTCGAGGCGATGAGCGAAAGTATACGCAAACATCGCTTCTGGCGATATGGAGTCATGGCTTTTGGATTGATTCTCAGTGGCCTGACGTGGTGGCAGATTTCGCGGCAAGAGGCGAATGCTTCTATCGTGCTAGAAAAGGCGGTAGAGCGCGTGGCGAGTGAAACTTCCGAACGAGTGACGAAGGTCGTAGGTGAGCAATTTCAGGGAGTAGTGACAAATCTGACTGACCAGATTGGGAAGTTGAAGGGCCAACTGGCAGAGCAAGGAAAGAAAGTGGACGTAATCTCAACCAGCAACATCGTCACAGGCAAAAAGCCTATTCCTGTGCAGGTGATGAACGTGCCGCCGCTCGCCGCAGCGACCGCGCAAGTCGAAAATATGAGGATGTCGTGGGAGCCAGAAACCTCTGCGCACAATGATGCCCCATACGCAAAGAAATTAACAATTCAGGCAGACGCACCAGTTAATCCAATCAAGCTCGCGATTGTCTGTGATGTTCCTATCAAATATGGAGAAATCAAGCTGGCAGACCCGTCTGCGATGTACTACGGGGGTAACGAAATCTATAAGCAGAACGCGCACATATATGTCATAAACATGACCAGTCAAGGAACGGCCCTTTTGCGGCCCGATGCTCCGCTGGTTGTGCATCTTTATTCCGACCAGCCGCTAAACATTGTGCGAGGCGAACGTGGCCCGCGATGAATCTATGCAGCAGGTTCCGCTTGCTGCGCGGTCAACTGCTTGTATTCAAGGTTTGGGGATTCAATCAGTTTTTTGATGGTATCGCGGAAGAGATACAGATTCTTGCGGTTGTTAAACCGGAAGCACATTTCGTCCAAGTAAGCCGGGAGATGCTTCGCACTCACTTTATGCCACGTTCCTACGATGCCGCGCTTCAAAAGGCTGAAAGCCGATTCCACAGTGTTCGTGTGAACGTCGCCCGCAGCGTACTGCTTCGTATGGCAAATCGTCTGATGCTTTTTCTTCTGAATCTTGGTGAGCGCCCACGGATAGATGGCCGATTCATCCGTCATAATGACTTCGACAAGACCGCCCACGTTCGCCTTGATGATCTGGCGCACGGTTTGCGATTTCGCATCTTCGGCCCTGATAAGCCGCAAGTCTCCGTTGCGCTGGCGGATGCCGATAACGACCTGCTTGCTAGACCGTGGACGCCAGCGGCGCTTTTTGCCACCTATGTAAGTCTCATCTATCTCTACTGTGCCGCCCAACTTCGCGGGCGCGACTTCCAGCATCGCGACCCGGATTCTATGGCAGAGAAACCAAGCCGTGCGGTACGTGGTTTTGAGCATTCGCTGCATCTGGAGCGCGGACATTCCCTTCTTGGATTCGCACAGCAGATAGGTCGCAAGAAACCACTTATGGAGCGGCAGGTGTGTATCATGGAAGATAGTCCCTGCCGTAGCGGAGAACTGGTAGCGGCATGAATCACAGTCGAACTGATTGCGGGCAACGATGCGTGAAATTCTCTCAGAGCCGCACGCGGGGCAGCACACGCCATCGGGCCAGCGCAGATTCTCAATGGCCTTGCGGCATTTGCTATCGTCGCCGTACTGTTCAATTAGAGCGCACAAATCCATTTGTTCTCTCATCGAGGCACCATGACTAAGAGGATTAAGAAACACCCAAAGGACATGACAACCGATGAGCTGGCGCGGCACGTCTTCCACCCAAAAGTGTTGAAGGCAGTCAAGAAGCACGTTACGAGGTTGAATGCGAAGCCCATCAAGAAATAGCCTATTAGAAAGGCGACCCTGTGTCAAGGGCATAATCCCGCTTTAAGTCTCGATTGCATGGCATTTGCACGTTCGGGCTTGGCAGCAGCGAGGGCTACCGAGGAAAGCAGCTCGGACGCCAGCGGAAAGACCGTGGATGGCGCCAGGATTGCCGCCCTGCGCGCACAGGGGCGCTCCTGGCGCGAGATCACGGCGGAAACGAGAGTCAGCAAGGGAACAGCCCAAAGGGTGGTTTCTGGCTTGCCCAGAAACGTATGAATCCCAACCTCTGGGAGCCTCGGACCGCACCGTCAATGGTCTCAGGGACTTCCAGCGATATGCGGATGTTTTTGAGTCGGTAATCCAGCAAGAGGCTTCGCGCCAATCAACTCGTTCCATCGAGCGCGTCT
>JBGPNE010000401.1:0-3970 GCA_041487335.1 Pyrinomonadaceae bacterium | reverse complement strand
GTAGCTCCGATCAAAGTGACTGTGCCGTCTTCAACTGCGTGCAGCAATGCATCCTGTTGGCCTTTATTAAAGCGATGTATCTCATCGATGAAGAGAACGGTTCGCCCTGCAAATCTGCGTTCGTGCCGTGCATCTGTGATTGCCTCCCGCAGATCTTTGACACCTGAAAAGACGGCCGAGAGCGCTATGAAGCGCGCCTTGGTTTTCTCCGCAAGGAGGCGTGCCAGCGTGGTCTTTCCTGTGCCCGGCGCGCCCCAAAGAATCAGTGACGGCAAGTTTCCCGCGCCTTCGATCAGCCGGCGCAGAATCCGGGTTTCACCCACCAGATGGCTTTGTCCGACAAATTCATCAAGTGAGCGGGGGCGCATTCGCTCAGCCAGCGGCGCCGGGCTTTCGACGCCGGACTGCTGCGACGATTCGCCGAAAAGATTTCCCGTAGTTGAACGAGCCATGGGTGAAAAGCTATGTGCAATTATCGCCGAAACGAACTGTACAGGCGACCATTAACAAATTTGGCGGAACCTGGAACCGACCGTTTCAATTGAGCTTAACACAGTTTCGGCATAGCTTGCTTTTGGTTAGTTTGAAAGCAGAAATCTTCAACGGAACGCCCGTCGCGTGATCTTCGTATACCCCAAACGAACGCACGAAAGCCAGCAAATCGGCAGCGGCTTGAGCGGAAGAAAGGTAATCGGGAGAGTGCAACAATGAAAGAAGCAAAAGATGTTTTGAGGATCGTCGGGGTGATATTTTTGAGTCTGTTTGTGATCGTTGTCGGCGGTCATTTGCTGATGGCGGCAATTGGCGTGACGCTAGGTATCGCCGGCTTCGTTTTTGGTTTGGCAGTGTTGCTTATCAAGCTCGCCGTCGGCATTGCCGTAGTCTATCTAATTCTAGTCGGCATTCGCGCCTTGCTGCGCTGAATGGAATGAGCAGCCGCATCCATTCCCAGCGACGGTGGTTTGGCGGCCCTTGAACACCGCCTGCTTTTTATAAGTCCTAACACGTAGCCAAAGCAGCGGATGCGGATGTCAAAGACTAACTAAGCGCAGACCACTAGACTCGCACGTTTGAATCGGCCGAAAGAACTGTCGACATTCCCAACAACGCTATACATTGAAACGGAAATGGACCACATCGCCTTCCTGCATACGGTAGTCCTTGCCTTCCAATCTTAGTAAGCCCTGTTCACGTGCGGCCGCATATGAGCCTGCACGAATCAGCTCGTCGTAGCCAACTACCTCCGCGCGAATGAAGCCCCGTTCGATGTCTGAATGAATAACTCCGGCCGCTTGTTGTGCGCGAGTCCCTTGCGGAATAGTCCAGGCGCGCACCTCCTTTTCTCCCGCAGTCAAGAATGACATCAACCCGAGCAGGTGATAAGCGCTCTTGATTAAGCGGTCAACCCCACTGCTGGAAACGCTGAGACTCTTTAAGTAATCCAGGCGCTCAGCGAGTGGCAGCACAACCAGCTCGGCTTCGAGCTGGGCGCAAATGAGCAGGCACTCAGCCGCATCCTGCCGGGCTATCTCGCCAATGGCGCGCACGCCTTCGTTGTTGTTCGGGCTCCCAAGCGTAGCTTCGTCGACATTTGCCGCATAGATGGTGGGCTTCATTGTCAGGAGAAAAAAGCCCCGAGCGACTGCTCGTTCGTCGTTCGTAAGAGAGACAGTTCGCGCAGACTTGCCTTGCTCGAGAACTGGTTGCAGCTTATCGAGAACTTCTAATTCCGCACGCGCTGTTTTGTCTCCGCCTTTGGCGCTTCTTTGTGCTTTGTCACGCCGGCGTTCCGCCGTGGCCAGGTCAGCCAGAGCAAGTTCAATCTGAATCGTTTCGATGTCGCGTAGTGGATCAACTGAACCCTCGACGTGGACCACGCTTTCATCTTCAAAACAACGGACGACTTGAACGACCGTGTCGGTCTCGCGTATGTTTGCGAGAAACTGATTGCCGAGCCCTTCACCTTTTGACGCGCCGCGCACCAGACCCGCGATATCCAGGAACTCAACGGTAGCCGGAACGATCACACTTGTCTTGACCAGCTTTCGGAGCGGGTCGAGCCGTTCATCGGGCACCGGAACGACGCCTACGTTCGGTTCTATAGTAGCAAATGGATAATTTGCGGCGAGCGCCCCCGTCTGTGCGGTAAGTGCATTGAAAAGCGTCGACTTGCCCACGTTGGGCAAGCCAACGATACCTGCTCGTAACATAGATTGACCTCTCCATTTTGAAACTAACCGATAATATTCAGTGACGCAACGAGGCGCACGGGCGTGGAGACTACTTTTGCTGTTCTGTAGCAATCAAACTGCTAACAGGATTGGACCCGCGCATTCACTGCCGGTATTCACCCGGCTTCAGGTATAATCCGCTCCAGCAAGATCGTTCTAGCACTTGCGGCAGAAGAAAAAACACGAATAAGGACCAGGCGGAAAGAGCAAGCACCAAACCAAGGACTTTGCCGTCTTCCATTGCATGATTATTTCGCTTGCGCTGACTTTACTGGTAACGGTCAGTGGCACGCTTGCCACTTACCTCTACGATGAAAGCGCGTCTTTTGCCGCCCGTCTTTGCGCCGGCGCCTGTATGGGACTGGCTGCATTGGGCCTGATTGGCTTCGTGTTTGCTTCATTCCTGGGGCTGACCCCCGTAGCAATCGCGCTCACAGCGGTTGCTGTCTTGATAGTTCCCGTAATTGCCTTGAGAGACTCGGTTCGAAGGGGTGTCATTTGGCATGACCTGGAGCGAACTTCACAAACAAGTCAGAGGGCCTTGCTTCGTCCCAGTCGCAAATCGCTAGGTTACTTCATTTTCTACGTCGTGGTCTCCGCGATCCTTTGGCAGGTCTTCAATCACGCGGTGATCGAAACGACTGAAGGTCTCTACACAGGTGTGCTAAATAATTTTGGCGATCTTCCATTTCATCTGAGCGTGATCACCAGTTTCGCCGACGGCAACAACTTTCCGCCGGAGGATCCAACCTTCGCAGGCGTGCGCTTTACCTATCCGTTTCTCTCCGATTTTGTCTCGGCAATCTTTGTTCGCTGCGGGGCAGATCTCCGTGAGTCAATGTTTATCGAGAATTTCATTCTGGCCCTCTCGTTTGTGGGCCTGCTTCACCGCTGGGCGCTCGAGATGGTGCGAGATCGGCTCGCGGCCGTAGTTACGCCGCTGTTGGTGCTCCTGAACGGAGGCCTCGGTTGGGTTCTTTTGTGGAAACAAGCAAAGCAAAACGAGCAGGGCTTGTTTGGGATGCTAAAGAACCTTCCTCCATCCTTTACGGTGATTCCGGAAACCACCTGGCGCTGGGGCAATGCGGTGTCCGCGCTCCTGATTCCTCAGCGCGGTATTCTACTGGGGCTTCCACTTGCCGTGATTGTGTTTACGCAGTGGTGGATGGCCGACGAGAAACCGGGGGAACGGGGGAACGGGGAAACCGGGAAACCGACGCAGGACGGGGAGACGCGGGGACACGGAGACGCGGCGAGTGAAAGACGACAAGAGAACTCGGCGAAGCCCACAATGAAGAACATTCAAAAGAACACCAGAAGTCGCCGCGTCCCCGCGTCCCCGCGTCCCCGTATCTCTTCAGTCCACCGCATGATCGCCGCGGGCGTCGTCGCTGGACTCTTGCCGCTCGTGCATGCTCACAGTTTCGTTGTCGTGATGGCGATGGGGGGGTGCATTGCCCTGCTCCAAAGGCGCTGGCGCGACTGGGCCGTATTCTTTGTCGTTGCTTCAGCGATTGCCGTTCCACAGATGTGGTGGTCAACCCACGCTAGCGCTGTCAACGCTTCAAAATTCTTTGAGTGGCAGTTTGGGTGGGATAGGGGCAAAGACAATCCAGTATGGTTTTGGTTTAAAAACACCGGGTTGTGTATTCCGTTAATCGTTGCTGCGATACTCTGGCGTAGTAAAGACTATCTGGTCCCTCGCCAGCTCCTGCTATTTTATTTGCCGTTTACGCTCT
>JBGPNE010000400.1:0-4001 GCA_041487335.1 Pyrinomonadaceae bacterium | reverse complement strand
GCTCGAGAACATATTGAAAAACAGTTGAGCTCGTGGAATGGTACCGAAGAAGATTTTGAGGTGGCGCGAGCGAAACTGGAGCGTTCTATGGTCCGTCTGCGGCTCGCCACCAGTGCCCCTCAGCACTAAACTCAAGGAATAACCCACTAAATCCAGACGACGGCAATTAGCAGACTAAACGTAACTGTTTTGGACGGTTTTGGTTTGCGGCAGTCTATTTACTTTAGCTGCGAGCCTCGATTCACCCACGTGCCAGCACTGATGGCTTCGCGCATCTCGGTCACCGCTCTTTTCAGGCCGGTGAGGATTGACCGCGCGATAATGTTGTGTCCGATGTTGAATTCTGTAATCTCAGAGATTCCCGCGACCGCGCCAACATTTCTGTAGGTCAATCCGTGGCCGGCAGCAACGCGCAATCCATATTGTGTTGCCAGCGTTGCTGCCTCGCGGAGTCGCCTTAGTTCCTGGCCCGCATGCAGTGCCCCTTCACCATGGATGCCGCGGCCACCGAGTGTTGCCTCGGCATAAACCGCTGTGCATAACTCAACCTGCTGAGCACCGACTTCATGCGCGATCCCGATCTGCTGCGGATCGGGGTCGATGAAAAGACTCGCCAGTAGTCCCGCTTGCCGCAAGCGACTAACAGCCGCGCGCACAATCGCGATGTTCGCCTTAACATCTAATCCGCCTTCCGTGGTTATCTCGTCTGGGCTTTCAGCCACAAGCGTGACAGCGTCGGGCCGTGTCTCGAGCGCGACTTTCAACATCTCTTCCGTCGCCGCCATCTCCATATTTAGGTAGGTCGTGACAGTCCCCCGCAGCATTTGCAGATCGCTATCCTGGATATGACGGCGGTCGCCTCGCAGGTGAACGGTAATGCCGTCAGCACCGGCCTGCTCGCACAGCATCGCCGCTGCCACCACGCTTGGCTCAGGCGCACGCCGCGCTTGTCGCACGGTAGCGACGTGATCGATGTTTACGTTAAGTCGGGCTGCCATTTTTAATGTTGGGTCTTTGGTGAAAGGCCCGCCCAAAAGCGCAAAATCATGATGGCTCTTGCTGGTGGAAGTATAGCGAAAAACCGGTTACTGACACGAGCCTCAATCAGCGACCGATTAATTCATGCACGGCCTTGATCGCCTTATCGTAAACTCCGCGGCGTGCTTGTTGGCGTATCAGTCCCACCTCGCTAAGCATCTTAAAGCTGTCACTCAGCACGTTGACCTTGCTGCCTTCATAGTGGTCCCAGCGAACTGGTACTTCCTTCACTCGCAACCCGGCGCGAGCTGCCACGTAGAGCAGTTCAACGTCGAAACCGAAACGATCGATGGTTGCTCCTTCGATGATGGGACGGCAGACGCCCATACGAAAAGCTTTGAAACCGCATTGTGTATCCCAGAAGGGAAGACCGGTTGCCAGCCGCACAACGAGGTTGAAAATTCGGCCACCTTGTTCGCGCCGCCATGGCTGGTGCACGCCAATCAAGCTTCGGTCCAGTGCTCGCGAGCCGAAGGCCAAATCGCATTCGCCACGCAGGATTGGCTCGACCAGTTTTGTGATTTCCCCGATAGGCGTCGAAAGGTCGGCGTCAGAGAACAACGCCACATCACCACGCGAGGCCAATAATCCCAGTCTGACTGCGCGTCCTTTTCCCAGGTTCGATTGGTAGCTGATGACGGAAGTACGAACGTTCTTTGAGTGGGAGAGCGCTTGTCTTGCGGCCTCTGCAGTGTTGTCAGTTGATCCATCATCCACCACAATCAACTCTGCTCCAGGCGCCTGTTCGTTGAGATAAATCAATATTGCCCGCAAAGACTTACCGAGTCGCTCGGCTTCGTTATAGGCCGGAATGATGATGGACAATGATGCTGACATTGAGCTCTCTAATCGCAATATATCATAGCGGCAGAGTCGGGGCTCTTTCGGCATTGAGCAGTTCTCTGTGTTATATTTTCAATGGCTGGAAGAGCGAATCCGGCTGCATTAGTAATGACCAGGCGATTTCTCATTTTTGCAAGTGCGATCATTTTGATCGGGGCTCTCGTTGGCGGCACTATTGGCCGCTCCAAACGATTCCGACGCTCTGTGCCTGCAAATGGGGTGACTACCTACACCGAAGCCGACGATATCGAGAAAGATTACAACGAAGCTGTATCAGAAATCTCATCCAGCTATGCCGGCGAGATTGATTATGAGAAAGCCACTCAGGCCGCGATTCAGGGCATGCTTTCCACGCTCGACCCCCACTCAATGTACTTCCCCTATAACGAATTCAAGAAACTGAAAGAGGATCAGGACTCTCGCTTTTATGGCATTGGCGTCACCATCGTTCAGCATCGCGATGGTGTCTACGTCCAGTCAGCAGTCGAAGAAACTCCAGCGGCGAGATTGGGTCTTCGCTATGGCGACCGCATCCTTGAAGTGGACGGCAAAGACGCGCGCGACTGGTCGAGCGAACAGGTGTCGAAGAATGTGCGCGGCGGGCGTGGTGAGCCTGTAAGGATCAAAGTCGATCGCGCCGGGTCAGAAGCCCCGCTCTATTTTACAATCATTCGTGACGCGGTTCCGTTGCCATCGATCCGTAACGCTTACATGGTCCGTTCCGGCACTGGTTATGTTGGCCTCACCGGTGGATTTCAGAATACCAGCGACGAGGAGTTGCGCGACGCTCTAAAAAAACTAAAAGGGCAGGGCATGCGCCAGGTGATTCTCGATATGCGGGGAAATCCGGGAGGACTTCTTAATCAAGCGATCGATGTGGCCAGCGAATTTCTTCCTCGTGGTCAGGTGGTGGTATCAGTCAAAGGACGCAGTGAATACAGCGAGCCAGTTGTTTATAAATCGAGCGGTTCAGACCCGGAAGATGTTCCACTCGTTGTCCTGATTAATCGCGGTACGGCATCGGCTTCTGAAATTGTGGCTGGCGCGATTCAGGACCACGGCCGCGGCTTGATTGTTGGTGAGACCAGTTTCGGAAAGGGCCTGGTGCAACGAGTCTTTCAGTTGCCGTTCAACACTGGACTTACACTTACTACCGCACGTTATTACACCCCCTACGGACGGTCGCTTCAACGCGACTACTCAAGCGGTTCGCTTTACGACTACTACACCAGACATGATCCAGAGCCTGGGCCGTCAGCAGCTCCCGGGACCCGTAATCATGAGTCGCCCCTGGCCCAGGCGTCACCCGCGCCCCACCTGCAGACTGGCCCTGCTGTCAAAACAGCGGCGGGCCGGGTTTTCTATGGTGGCGGAGGCATAACGCCGGACATCGAAATAAAGCCTCTCAACTTCACGCCGTTACGAAATCGAATTGCTGAGGCAGCATTCCAGTTCACGCGTCAACTGGCTGCGGGACTCGTTCCCGGTCTCGAATCGTATAAGGTGGACAAGGTTCAGTATGGGCACAATCCCAAGCCTGGTGATTATGCGATTACGGATCGGGTTGTTGAAGCTTTCCGAAGTTTTGTACGCACAGATACTAAGTCGCAACTGACGCCCGCGCAGCTTGATGAGGGCCGCGACTTTGTGAAGCTCCGGTTACACGAGGAGATCATCACCGCGGCTTTCTCAAATGATGCCGGCGCCCGCATCTTGCTTGACAGCGACCCGCAGGTGCTGCGCGCCCTCGAAGCACTGCCGGATGCGAAGCGACTGGCCGAGAGTGTGCGCGAGGGAACGTCGCGAAGCTAAGCAAGAACCTCACTATCAACTACCAGCGGCTCATTGCAGGCCTGACATCGGGGCATAGCCCCTTCAGATAGGAGTCCGCTCGCGGAAGGTCAATATGCCCCAACCGGGCGCAGCCTCGTCATTCAAAAACAGCCTTGACCGGAAGGGCATAGCGACCGTGTCAAAACTCAGTCGGCTGAAAGAAAAGTAGATTAGACTAATCGCCACTCACTACAAAACCGGGAGCGGACCGAGAATGTGTGAGGACTCAATTACACATCAGAACAGCGAGCGGACCGGGGTCCCCAGGCGGGCAGCCCGCCTGGGGT
>JBGPNE010000399.1:0-4002 GCA_041487335.1 Pyrinomonadaceae bacterium | reverse complement strand
CCAGGCTTTATGCTATCGCCGCGCTTCGCGGGCTTAAACCACGCTCTTAATCAACTTGTTCCGAGTGTCCTGATGTTTGTCGGACGTTTATGGCTGTTCTGCATCGTATTTGTCGCTGGCGCAGCGCCAGCGACGGCCGCAACGCTCGTGGTGGGCGGGGCGGTTGCTCAGTTTCAATCCGTTCAGGTTGCAATCGCCGCCGCTCACGCCGGAGACACGGTGCAAGTGCGCGCCGGAACTTACGCGGGCAATCTCACGCTTAATAAACAGATTACGCTTGAAGGGATAAGCCGCCCCACGCTGCGCGGTGAAGGCGCAGCCAGCGTCGTCACGGTGTTTGCCGATGGGTGCGCCATACGAGGATTCATCATCGAGCACAGCGGCGGCGACCTGACGCGCGAAGACTCCGGCATTTTGCTCAAATCGAGCAACAACCAAATCGAAGACAACGAACTGCGCGACATACTCTACGGGATCTATCTCTACAGTTCGCATGGCAATACTCTGCGGCACAATGTCATTCGCGGGCGGGCCGAACTGGAGATCGGCGATCGCGGCGCGGGACTGCACCTGTGGGATTCGCCGGACAACACAATCGAGGACAATACTATTTCCGAAGCGCGCGACGGTATGTACATCCAGAGCTGCAACGGCAATCAGATTCGCCGCAATCGAGTCTTCAACTTGCGCTACGGTTTGCATTACATGTTCTCCGATCGGAACGTATTTGAGGATAACTTCTTCTCGAATAACGTCGCGGGCGCGGCGATCATGTACTCGAATCACCTAGAGTTTCGCCGCAACGCTTTCATTCACAATCGCGGGTTCAGCTCTTTCGGCATTCTCTTTCAGGAATGCAACGAGTTGCTGGCCGAAGAGAACTTCATCGTAGATAACGCGACTGGCATCTTCATGGAAGCGCTCCGCAAGACCACGTTTCGCCGTAATACAATCGCGGACAATGATGTCGCCTTACAGATGTTCAGCAGTTCCGATGAGAACGTCTTTACCGAAAACAATTTCGTTGACAATTTAAGTCCGCTGCAACTAATCGGCAGAAGCACCACGACGAAATGGTCGCTAGGTGGGCGCGGCAATTTCTGGAGCGATTACGACGGATATGACCTGGACGAAAACGGGGCGGGCGATGTGCCTCACAAAGTCCAAAACGTCTTCGAGTACATGGAAGGCAATCATCCGCGTCTCAGGCTCTATCTGAATAGTCCCGCTGCGCAAGCGCTGGCGATGGCCGAAAAGACCTTCCCGATCTTGCGGGGTTCAGCGGAGACGGACACCGCGCCGCTCATGAAAGCGGTCGAATTGCGCTACCCCTTCGAGCAAAGGAGATCGGCGGGACGTAACTCTCTCGCATTGATGGCAATCTCGCTACTGATGTTGAGCGTCGCTTTGGCGGTACTTGTGGAGGGGCAACGGTATAAACGGTAGCGCAAGATGGCGATGTTACGTGCAGAGCGATGACGATTCGAGTTAAGAACCTGACGAAGAGATTTGGCGATCTCGTGGCCGTAGGTGACGTGTCGTTCGCTGTCGAAGACGGTGAGACATTCGCTCTGCTGGGACCGAACGGCAGTGGCAAGACCACGACGTTGAAATGCCTGGTCGGGCTGACGGTTCCTGCTTCGGGACAGATTCTTGTGGAAGAGTTCGATGTTTGGAAAAATGCGCGCGCCGCCAAGCGGCTGATGAGCTACCTGCCGCAGCGCGTCACTTTCCACGACCAATTGACGGCGCGCGAGGTGCTGGAGTTCTACTGCCGTTTAAGAAAGATTGATCCGCGCCGGATCGATGAAACGCTCAATACGGCAAACTTCAGATTCAACGGCTTCGCCAATAAAGCTGTAAGCCAATTCTCCGGCGGCATGATTCAGCGCCTGGGACTGGCGGTTGCCTGCTTGCCGGATACGCCGATCCTGGTTCTCGATGAGCCGACCATCGGCCTCGATCCCGAAGGAGCGATCTACTTCCGCGAGTTTCTCGCCTCGCTCAAGCGCAAGGGAAAGACGATCATCTTCTCCTCGCATATGCTCGCCGATGTCGAACAACTGGCCGACCGCGTGGCGATTCTCGTCGGCGGTAAGCTCGTCGCGTTGCAATCGGTCGGAGCGTTGCGAGAAGAGTTGATGCGCAGCTCTCGGATGCGCGTCGTGCTGACGAATCCGGATGAGCGCCTGCTCGAAACGGCGCGGGCTTCGGGAGCGGCCGATGTGATGCTTCAGGGAGACTCGCTGGTGCTGACCTCTCGCGCCGAAGACCGGCTGAAGATTTTGCGAGCGATAGAAGCGGCTGGCGGCCACGTAGCGCGCTTCGCTACCGAAGAGTTATCGCTCGAAGACATTTACATGAGGTACGTTCGTGAAGAGGACTCTCAAGAGAAATAGAGCGGATTTCGAAGCACGATCCATGAAATCACACGAATTCACACCAAACAAATTCGTGTCGCTTAGTGTGGTTTCGTGGATCGTGATTGCTGGAATTTTTCTTGCGAGTTGTCAAAAAAGCATGATCGGGCCGGTGGCGATTGCGCCCGAAGACATGTGCAGTTTCTGCAAGATGGCCATCTCCGAGAAGCGTTACGCGGCTGAGTTCATAGACAGTGAGGGCCAGCCGTTCAAGTTCGATGACATCGGCTGCATGGTTAACTTCATCAAGAGCAAGAAGAACAAGAACCGCATCAGTGCTTATTTCGTCATGGATTTTGATGACCGGCAATGGCTCAAAGCTGGTGATGCCTACTATGTACATTCGACGGAATTACAGACGCCGATGGGCGGCCAGCTCGTGGCTTTCAAAGATGAGGCAAGAGCTACGGAAGCAGTCGGCAAATATCACGGCAAGCTCATGCACTTCGATGATCTTTTCAAAGGCGGGTATTGACAACGATTGACCCGCCCGCTACCAAGACTGTGTGAAAACTCAAACGTGAGCATAGCCCCACTTAAAGAGGACCATTCAATACGGAACCGAGGAGCGGACCGGGGTCCCCAAGCGGGCAGCCCGCTTGGGGTGGTGGATGCGACCGGGTTGCTTCCGGCAGATTCAACCAGGAACCCAAGAGCGTAAACCTCCGACTTCGTTAAGGTTAACCAGAAGTTGAGAGTTGCGTGAACGACCCGGTCGCTACCGCTCCTCGGTTCTGTAGTCAGTGGCTGCGTTACGGGTGTCTGGCGCTTGCGGTTCTCACTTTCTGAGCTTTCACAGCCTCTACCGCGCGCGATTCTGTAATTGAGTAGCGGTATTTCTGCTCCGCGTTTATCTGTATCCATCTGTGGCTAATTGGTTTCCGCCCACTATCGCTCGCGGTGCTCTAAGTCTCAGTTTCTAAACGATCCGCCCGCCTCTTAATGTTACAACTGCCACCACTCCATTGATGGCTGTACCGATCGCTACTGCAAGCCAGTATCTTTGCTTACTGACGCTTCCTTTGAAGCGCACCAAGGTCGCAAAGCCGAGCGGCATCCAGATCAAAATTGAAGTAATCAGTCCGGGTCCGTAAGTTAGATATCTGATACTTGTTAGCGTATGTGTCAGACCATTAACCAGTACCACCGCTCCCAGAATCACGAGCATCATGTGGGAGAAATTGAAGCGCCGCGCAAGCATGATTCCAGCTACCACCAGGATTACCCCAATGCTTTGCACGAGCAAAAATCTCGTAGGCGAAAGATGAACACCTCTGAGTCTTAGCAGATAGGCCGAGTAGCCTCCGCCGCCCCAGTACTCTTCGGCAATATGGATTAGATAGGTGACGGGAAAGAGCCAGGACCAGATAGTAATTGTCGTGTCGGGGGAATTGCTACTTATGTTCGCCATACTTTTCAGAAGCTATAGCACAAAACAATGCGCAGTCAAAAGAGAAGGAGCAGTACTCGCGCTCAGATGACCTCCTTTACTCTTTATTAAGCTGGTAAAGATTAACGGCATTCTCCCGCAGCACCATCCGCGCCAGTTGCAGGGCACGCTCGCGAGTGATTTCGCCATCAT
>JBGPNE010000398.1:0-4002 GCA_041487335.1 Pyrinomonadaceae bacterium | reverse complement strand
TGGCGTCTTTGCGCGAAACCAGTCTTCACGCTCGAAGAAATGTGATGGTCAGGTTTCGCGCAAAGACGCTAAGACCCGCAAAGACGCGAAAGGCCGAACTACGAACTGAGGTTGAACGAAGACCGCCTGGTTGGCTGCCGTCACTTTTTCTTGAAGATGAAAATGTATTCGTGCTTGAAGATGTAAAAACCGCCGACCAGCGCTCGGTACCGCCAGAGCTGCTTTTGATCTCTCTTCGCGCGCGTCTCTTCGAAGTTCTTTACGACGATGCTCTTTAGCGAGTAGGCGCGCTTGAGTACTTCGCTCATACAATGAAACCCCAGCGGGATCCATTCGCCTTTGGAGTATTTGTCTCCAATCACCAGAGCGAAGTATCTTCCGCGCTCCAGCACCGGGTCGAGGTTGTCCAGCACTTCCCCGAACATCTTCAAGAACTCATCGGTGCTCGCCGCGTTCGACAGGTCTTTGTCGTCTTCCGAAAAGCTGATGATGTCGTGATAGGGCGGGTGCATTATCAGAAGCTGGACCTGCTTAGCGCCGAGGTTGTCCAATGTGCGCCGCGCGTCGATCGTCCTCGCGTCGCCGGTGACTATCTCTGTTCTTATCGAGTGACGGTTCTTCTCCTGATGAACAAGTTCTTCGGCGCGGGCTGCGACTTCAGCGTTAAGCTCGATGCCAATGCCGTTGCGGCCGAGCCTCCGGCATTCGATCAGCGTTGTACCGCTCCCAACAAATGGGTCCAGGATCCAATCGTCCTTCTTCGTATAGCGAAGCATGAGTTGATGAGGAATCTGAGGAATGAAATTACCCCAATACCATCCTAGGTGAGCGCCGGACGTGTCTCGCTTGGACAGATTCCACAAGCTATCAGTGACAATCTCTTGATACTCTTTCCATCTACGCAGGTTGATATCATTAACGTCCGAGGTCTTCACCTCTCGGACCGCACGACTTAGTCTGGCTAGGTAGTACTTTCCACGCTCGAATGTGCGCGCTTCGATGATCTGATCAAACTCCGAAACCAATACGTCCTTCTGTAAAGGCGATCGAAGCCTGTTTGGCGCACTGTGAATAACCCCATTCCCGTTGCCGTTTAGACTTAGGACGTTCTCTTTTAGCGCAGCTATCCTAGCCTTGAGCGCACTGAAACTCGACTGAGCGGCGATGTCATCTAAAAGGGAAACGAATGAGGCGCGGTTCACAAACACCACGTTCTCTTCGAACGAAGCCGAATGCAGCCGCGTCTCCTTGTGATCAGTCAACACCAAACTCCCCTAAGAGGCCGTAACGGATTCAGGCGGGAATCCGCCTTCGTGTCAGATGCCTCTAGCTGCGCAACGCTTAGCCAGCTTACATAAGAACACCCTTGACAGCGCGTGTGCGATTGATTTAGGATACGTGTATGGATACACGAGAACTCGAGCAGATACGTGAGCATCTGGAAGCATCGTACCAAGAGAAGCTCGATGCTCTTGAGGCTGAGCATAAACAAGACCTCGAAGCCTACGAACGTCTGTGGCGTGCCATGGCTGGGAACGGCAACAAGGCAATGCCGGCCGGTCATCTGCGCGGCCCTCACGTCCGGAGTCTCCATGAAGCAGTTAAGGCCGTAATTCCGTACGCTCAAGGTAAGTTTGACATAAATGTGATAATCCGCTTGATCCTTGAGCGCCATCCAGAAATCAAGACGCCAATCAATCCAACGAGCGTCAGCGGCATTCTTAGATCTCTTGAGAAGAACGGAGAACTCAAGCTTGCTAAACGGGGGGCGGGTAAGCGCCCAAGCATATATCAGGTACCGCGCGGCAATGTTCATCCCAAAAGTCTTGGTAGAAACAGTGAGTAGAAGCCTTTTTAGTTACCGCGACGCGGTAGGTGCCAGCGGATTAGCATCGGTCTCTAGCCGGGCCCGGAGCTCCCTTTGGCACCACAGCGGTGGGACGACTGGTATCGTATTCCAGTCCCCGCCGCTGCTCCAGTCGTAACGTACATGAACGTTGGGATATGTGTCAACATAGGTTGTTCCAACCCGATTTACGATGATCTATGGCCATATCATTATTGGTAGGAAATCATGAGCCCATTGACCAATCAAGAAGTAATGAAAATCGTCAACCGATATATCGGTGTATCGGGTGGGTACCTTGGCGACTTCAGCTACCGCACTCATGCGGACTTCTATCCAGAGTATTGCGACCTTGACATAGACCCCAATCAACGCGAGGGGACTACGCGCGAAAGGTTCATCGCCATCCTGAAAAGCTCAGCGCCCGGCGTGCAGGCGAGAATCGTGCGTGGTGTTCTACAGAGGTTTCCCCTTGACGCCGAGGCTAAACCCTCCCCCAGAACCGAACAGCTCTACGACGAATTGCTCGCTATTGCCCGTAGACTGGAAGGCGCGTCACCAGTCGCAAATCCTGATCCTAAAATCACCAGCGCAGTTGTTGAACGAGCCATCGCCGACATGGAAACCTTGATTCAAACAAGCGGCGCGGTCAGCGGAGTTGATCGAACCCACACCGCTTTGCATGGCTATCTGCGAGCGGTTTGCGAGAAAGAGAATATCTCGTACAGCAGAGATGACAGCATGCCAAGGCTCTTCAAACTACTTCGGCAACATCACCCTGCGCTTCAAGACCTAGGCCCACGTTCTCGAGAGATTGAGCGGATCCTTCAATCATTCGCCAGCATAATGGACGCTCTAAATCCAATTCGGAATAATGCAAGCGTTGCGCATCCGAACGAAGATTTGTTGGCGAAGGACGAAGCAATGCTTGTGATAAATGCGGTACGCACACTATTACACTATCTTGATGCAAAACTATGAGTCACAGCGAAGCTGTTATACAATGTCTTGCATTATGAGCAAGCGAATAGAAGTCGTCTATGAGAACGGCGTGCTGCGCCCCTTGGAACCGCTAATGCTGCACGATCATCAGCGCGTGAGCATTGTCATGCCCGATGACGTGACCTCGCCCGCCGATGAGGACTGGCTGGACACCGAATGCTTGCGATTGTGCGACACCGAGGCCGATGAAACGGTAAACCTGGATGCCGTGAGACAGGCGCTGTCGAAAATAACGGGCTCTATGACCTCCGACTTTATCGCGGAACGGCACGAATAGAAGATGCCAGACTATTTCTTTGACACCAGTGCGCTCGGCAAGAACTATCATAATGAGGTCGGGACACCGAAGGTTGAGCAGTTGTTAAAGGAGCCTGGCGCGCGTCACTTCATTTCACGCCTTAGCGTCATCGAAATCCAGTCAGTATTCGCGGGAAAGGTTCGTGCTGGAGTTATCAGTGAATCAGACTTCCGCACGTTGCGCCGCCGCTTCTTGACGGATATTGCAAGGCGCAGATTAGATGTTGTTCGCTTGACTGGCTTCCATCATCAAGAGGCCGAGCGGCTCATCAGGAAGCAGGCGATGGTTTACAGCTTGCGCACCCTCGACGCCATCCAACACTCCGTTGCGTTGGATCTCCGCGCTCGCGGTTTGTTCAATCATTTCGTTTGCGCAGATCGAAATCTGTGCAAGGTCGCGGTTTCCGAAGGGCTGACCGTTATCAACCCCGAGATACCGTAAATATCAACTGTCATTCTCTGCGGTTTGTGATTGAGGGTTCATGGTTCTAAGACGGTCGAACCGGTAGAGAGCCAAAGACCAAAAACTAAGAACCAGAACGAGAAGGGAAACCTAGTTCAGCCTTTCGGGCCTCCCCTAACGCTTCCATCACAGACGTGACGATCATATCGGAGAGCGCTTCGTAGGTCGCCTCGCCCTCTTCTCTCGAAGCTGCCCGCGGATCGCCGAAGTATGCTTCAGTCCCGCCCGCTTCGGTGAAATTGCTCGCGCCTTGCTTTATCTTTTCAGCTATCGAGATCGGCACGCGTTCGAGCGACTGACGAATATCTTCACGCACGAACTCGGGCCGCGCAGCCATCACAAGCGACGTCTCATACGATCCGGCGTGACAGTCGCCTCGGCGAAACTCTTCGGT
>JBGPNE010000397.1:0-4010 GCA_041487335.1 Pyrinomonadaceae bacterium | reverse complement strand
GATGACGACGGGCCCCCATTGTTTACAGTGTTCGATCACGTCGAGTGAGTTCGGGAAGAGTCTGTTTGCAAATGGATAATTGACCAGGTAGGTTGAGACTGTGAGCAAATGAGTGTCGTAGGGATACTCGATTCGGTAGCGCTGCAACGCGCCAAGATAATCCGCGTAGCCCAGCTCGGCTCGTAGATTGTCGAAGATCTTCCAGTAACGCTCATTCCGCTCCGGCCCGACTTCGCGTTCCAGGTAGTGCCTGAGGTCGATGACGACCCTGTCGTTATCGAGCAAAGTATTGTCCACATCGAAGAGGAAAACTACCCTGTGCTGCGGCATACAACGTGTACCTCCCGGCTTTCCAGATCTCGTTAGTTTACCAACGCGTTTAGTGTTTACAATACCGCAATTGCTTTTCGGCCATCAGTTGACACTTAAAGCTTTTGCAAATTGAGCACACTCACGCCGAAATAGCGATTCGCCTTCTCAAGAGCAGAATCCATCTCATGTGAACCACTACCCGACCTTGACAAAGCAGGGCTTTGTAACTAGAATGGTTACAGATGGATTTGCCCATTCTCAAAGCGATAGGGTTTCGTCATGTCGACTAGTAGCCGGTTCGCGGTTGCGGTGCACGTTTTGACTCTGATGGCCTGGTCTGATGATGAGCCGCTTAAATCGGAGCAGGTAGCCGAGAGCGTGAACACGAACCCGGTTGTGATCAGGCGGATCTTATGCGACCTGGCCGAGGCCACGCTGGTCGTTTCGCAAACGGGTGCAATGGGTGGATCAAGGCTGGCGCGCAGGGCTGAGGAGATCACACTCCTCGATGTTTATCAGGCGGTTAACTGCGGGGGTGTCTTTTCATTGCATCGGCAGCATCCGAGTCGCCATTGTCCTGTGGGTGTGAACATTGAGACAGTGATGGGGGAGGTGCTCGACGAGGTGAACTCAGCGGTCGGGCATGTGCTCGCTAAGATCACCATCAGAGATATTGTGCTGCGCTTGAGACCGTGCGTGAGCGCTGCGGGCAATAAGAGGAAGAGCTGAAGTTGATCATGCAGCAGGAAATCGAATTGTTAATGGGCGAAGGATTTGGCACTGAAAACGGGCAAACTCCCTTAGCTGATGAAGCTGATTCGCAGCGAGGCGAGGACTTGATGGATGCGTATTCGCGCGCCGTCATCACCGCGGCGGAGAAGGTCAGCCCGTCGGTCGTTTACATAGAGGTTCATCATCGGATCAAGGACAAGAGAGCGAGCAGTCCGAGAGTTCCGCAGGAGGCGCGGGGCAGCGGCTCCGGCTTTATCTTCACGCCGGACGGCTTCATCCTGACGAACAGCCACGTTGTGCACGGTGTTACAAAGATCGAGGTGACCCTTTCAGACGGGCGCACGTGCCAGGCGGATTTGATCGGAGACGATCCTGACACTGATCTGGCGGTAATCAGAATCAATGCGCCCAATCTGGTGCCGGCACATTTGGGTGAAGCGCAAAAGATCAGTGTGGGCCAACTGGTCATCGCCATCGGCAATCCCTACGGCTTCCAGTACACAGTGACTGCCGGTGTCGTAAGCGCACTGGGCCGCTCGCTGCGGGCGCAGTCGGGTCGGTTGATGGACGACGTGATTCAAACTGACGCCGCGCTTAATCCGGGTAATTCGGGTGGCCCACTCGTCAACTCTCGCGGAGAAGTCATTGGCGTCAACACGGCCATGATTCTGCCTGCGCAGGGAATCTGCTTTGCCACTTCTATTGATACGGCGAAGTTCGTGGCCAGCCGTCTCATCAGGGACGGTAAAGTCAGTCGCAGCTATATCGGTCTGGCGGGACAGAATGTTCCCCTCCCGCGGCGCATCGTGCGCTATTACAACCTGGCCGTGGAGAGCGGAATTCTGGTCGTCTCATACGACGAGAACAGTCCCGCAAAGAAGGCTGGAGTGCTTGAAGGAGATCTCATCGTTGGATTTTGCGATCATCCGATTGCCGGCATCGATGATCTCCATAAGCTGCTGACCGAGGAACGCATCGGCCGCAAATCATCTCTTGTCGTTATCAGGCGGACCGAGAAATTGACCCTCGAAGTAATTCCAGGGGAGTCACAGAGTATGACGAGCAAGTAGGTTGTCCGCAGTATCGCGAAACAACGGAGGCGGGTCTTGATAACGAGAAAATTCGCTAGAGTCCGGTGCCGCGAGCAGCTCTCTACAATCTAAGTATGAAAGGCAGGTTTCTAATTGACTATTGAGAAAGACCAAAATGGGGCTGGGTTGATGGATTCGGCTAAGGCTAAGTTTTCGGGCTCGCATGAAGAGCTTTTGGAGGATGCCGTCTCGATACAGAACATAGACGAGGTCCTGCAAAGACTCGAGAGATCAAGTAGTGAGACGGAAACGGACGAGCCCCTGAGTGAAGAGGCCTCATCCTCCGCTGTAGCGGGTGGCGAAGATGATGAAGCTCCAGAGGAAGACAGGGAACTCGATCTTTCGGCTGGAGCATTGGATAAAACGCCGGATCCCATTGGCGTCTATATGCGCGAAATGGGTGTAGTCCCGCTCCTCAAGCGCGAGCAGGAGGTCGCGATCGCCAAGAGAATCGAGTGGGGACAGAAGCGTGAGCAGAAGGCGATCGCGCGCTCCCCTATCGTGATTGTTGAAATCTTGAAGATCGGCGATGAACTGGCGGCAGGCGCGCTTAGCATCCGCGACGTAGTTACCTTTTCGGATCTGAGCGAAACAGAGGAGCATCACGATCAGAGCGAAGAGTATCTCCAATGGACGATTGAAGGAATGCAAAATATTCGCAGGTGCTACCGCCGAGGGCTTAGAGAATTGGAGCAAATGCGGGCCGCGCAAAAGCTCGCCCGCGGCAAAGGATCAAAGAAGCCGCTCAGGCTTAAGTACAAGCTTGCGCGAACGCGTCTTGAAGTTGCGCAAGAGATCGGAAATATTCATCTCAAGGCGGGAGCTCGCCAGCGTCTAATCGACGCGATCGGCACGGTCTACAAAGAGATACGCTCACTCGAACGCGAGATTGAAAGTTACACGGAGAAGCTCGGCAGGAAACGCACAAAGCCGGAAGTTGAAAAGGAGTTTAAGCGGCACATTTTTGCAGCGAGACGCCGGCTGCGGGAGATTGAATCCGAGCATCACATGTCACTTGTGGAGATCAGACGTTCGCATCAGATGATTCTGGCGGGTGAGGCGCAGACCGAGGAGGCTAAAGGCGAACTAACTGAGGCCAACTTGCGTCTTGTCGTTTCCATCGCCAAGAAGTATCAGAACCGTGGCCTGCAGTTCCTCGACCTCATACAAGAGGGAAACCTCGGCCTTATGAAAGGCGTTGAAAAGTTTGACTGGCGGCGCGGCTATAAGTTTTCGACCTACGCCACCTGGTGGATTCGCCAGGCGATCACGCGGGCGATTGCGGATCAGGCAAGAACGATCCGCATCCCGGTACACATGATCGAGGTCATCAATAAGGTCAAGAACACTTCGCGTGAGCTGGTGCGGGAACTGGGTCGTGAACCGACTACCGAGGAGATCGCGCGGAGGATGGATACATCCGTCGAGAAGGTACGCAAGGCGTTCAAGCTGGTTCAGGAACCCGTCTCTTTGGAGACGCCAATTGGCGAGAGTGGCGATTCGCAGCTCGGAGACTTGATTGAAGACAAATCAAGTGAGAGTCCCGCCGATAGGGTCATCACCTCGAACCTGCGTGAGATCACTGGCGATGTGCTTCAGACCTTGAGCCCGCGCGAGGAGAGAGTCATACGCTTGCGCTTCGGGCTGGACAACGGAGGGCATGAGCGCACATTGGAAGAGGTGGGCCAGAACTTTAATGTCACACGCGAGCGTATCCGCCAAATAGAGGCCAAGGCGCTTAGAAAACTTCGACACCCTTCGCGGGCGCGCCGCCTCAAGAACTTCATCGAAGGCGAAAAGCAATAAGCGGGACCCGGGACAGCTTCGACAGTCAATCAAGGAGTGAGGACTAGCAACAATGAGTGAGAAAGTTAG
>JBGPNE010000396.1:0-4021 GCA_041487335.1 Pyrinomonadaceae bacterium | reverse complement strand
CGTACCAGACGATTAAGCGCTGGCGCTGAGCTGGTAACGCTCGAGCTTGAGATAAAGGCCACGACGTGTGAGACCGAGTTCGCGAGCGGCACGCGAGATGTTACCGCCGTGTCTGCGCATCGCGTCGGCAATCATGCGGCGCTCTACTTCGGCAAAAGCATCAGCGAGGGTGACGCCTTGCAGCGTAGCGGCGGGCATTGATGCCAGCGCCGAGACGGACGCAGTGGGAGTAGTGGGAGACGATGTGCGTTTCAGTTCCGGTGAAAGCTGCTCGGGGGTTATGACTGCTCCGTCTTCTGCCCGTGCCACCACTCGCTGAATCTCGTTGCAGAGATGGCGCACGTTGCCGGGCCAATCGCTGACCATCAAAAGATCCACCGCTTGCGGTGTGATCTGAATGTCCTTGCGCCCAAACTTTTCCGCATAATGATTTATGTAATAGTCAACGATTGTGGGAATCTCCGCGCGACGTTCGCGCAAGGGCGGAACCCGCAAACGGATTACATTAAGACGATAGTAAAGGTCCTCGCGAAAACGACCCTGGGCCACCATCTCCTCAAGATCACTATTCGTTGCGGCAATGATTCGAACATCGACTTTGCTGGGCCCGTGGTCGCCCAGCGGTTGAATTTCCCCCTCCTGCAAAAACCGCAAAAGCTTGGGTTGAACATCGAGGGGAAGATCGCCAATCTCGTCGAGGAAGAGTGTGCCACCGGCAGCGCTGCGAATTACGCCCTGTGAGTCTGTAACCGCACCAGTAAACGCGCCGCGCCGGTAGCCGAACAGGTAACCTTCAGAAAGTTCCTTGGGCACTGCCGTGCAGTTAAATGGGACGAACACTTTGGAACGACGAGATGACAGCGCGTGTATGGCTCGGGCAACCAATTCCTTGCCTGTACCTGACTCGCCCGTCACTAAGACGGTCACGTCTGAAGACCTAATCTTGTGCACTTCTTCCACCAGGCGCGTCATCGCCGGGCTTGAATGAATAAATCCCGGCATGAGGCTCGTGCTGGTAAGTTCATTTGCTTGATGTCTACCCGTTCCCTTGTGGGTTCCCTGTCTCAGGGCGCAAACATCCATACCAAGCTCGACCACGCGCAGCAACGGCGCGAGTGACATGTCGCCTGGAAGCTTCGCACCGCGGCGCGAAAAGATGCAGAGAATTGCGGGCGGCGCATGGGATGATCGCAGCGGGATGATCGCCGCATCGTTCTTCTTTGCGTAGCGCTCTCGTGCTGCATCATCATTTAGCTGGTCGAGTTGTTCAGCGATCCTGGCGCTTTCGGCCGGGGTGCAGCCATGAGCAATTACCACTCGCGGCTGATTCTGTTCACCACGCTCAGTAATCAACACGCGTTGCGCATTTGTCTCCTGGCGCATAATGGCGGCCAGCTCACGCAACAAGAGCTCTCGCGACGCGACCGCTTCTACAAGACGAAGGGTAAGCAGTTGAGCCAGCGCCGACTGTTCCTGGCTTCTTTCGGGAGCAGTCCGATCCAGGTTAGTGAGTGCCGCTTCCGCGCGGGCCTGATCAAGTCTTGCCCCCAGACCGCGAAACGTGTTCACCGCACGTGAAAGATGCTCCATCGCACGAGTCGGCAGGGTGGAAGCATAAGCAAGTCCCAGTTCACAATGTGCACGCGCGGCACGATAATGGTCACCGAGCATTTCAAAGATCGACACGCTACTGCCGAAATGTTGTGCTGCCCCAGCCGCATCAGACTGCAGCATCGCGAGCACGCCCGAAAGCCGCTGAGCTTCGCCCGTGAAACCAAGATCAGTCGCTGAGTCGGTCGCCTCTTCATTTGCCTTTTGTAGTTCCGCCGAGGCCTCAACAAAGTTGCCATTGCGCAGATGCGCCTCCGCCAAAATCAGGCGCGACTCGCAGATTGCCTGCCGGTCACCAATGCTTTCGGCGAGCGCGAGCGCTTCCTTCCCTTTCGCCAGAGCATTGGTTCCATCTTCCATTGCGAGATAGCAACGGCCGAGGGTTCGCAAGGCTTGGCCCGCATACCACTTGTTTCCGTTGTCGGTGGCGAGCGCGACGGCGCGCCGGAGATAATCTCTGGCCTCATCGAGTTCACCTCTGAGCATGAGTAATTCGCCGAGAGAGTCGAGAATCATGGGCACCTTGGCGCCACGTTCATCAACTTCTGAGGCCAGCGACAACGCGCGCTGAAGAGCTTCTTGAGCCCGGCCCCATTGACCGATGAGGATCAAATTGATACCGAGATTGTTGTAGCCGTCTGCCGCACTCGATTTGTGATCGGTGCGTTCGTAGTAGGCGATCGCTTTTTCAAGATAGCGAATACCTTCTTGCGGACGTTTGAGAAACCAACAGGTGCCGGCCATGTTTGCGTAGATACGGCCAAGGGTGTAGCTGGCTGGATGATCGCCCACAAGCTTCAGAGCTTGTTCAAAATTTTCCAGTCCTGATTCGTATTGTCCTTCCTGGGTCTCCGCTGTTGCGATCCCAAAATATGCCTCCGCGAGACCCCGCCAATCGCCGGTTTCGCGGAAGTTTTCCAGTGCTCGCTCAGCGTAGTCGCGCGCGATCGGATATTCGCTGATACTGCGATAGACACGCGCCAGCGCCGCGTAGATTGGTCCAGGCTTTGGCTCAGCGCTGCTCTCGGAAGGATCTCGCAAAGCGGCTTTGAGAATGGCGATAGCCTTCGGATGATCTCCGTTATAATTGTAGGCAAGACCGATCTGTACTCTGAGAGAGCGAATCGCCTGCTTGTTGAGTTCGGCTCTTGATTCTGCAGACTCGTACATTGCCACCGCCGCGAGCGACTCTCGGTAATTACCTTGCATCTCCAGCGCCGTCGAGAGAGCGCAGCGTGCCAGCGCAAGTATGGAGGGATTGTTTCGCGCGCCAGAGATAAGCGAGCTAAGCCGCGATTTTGCCTCGGCAGAGAGACCCTGATCGAGCAGCGAACGGATTTCGTCTAACTCCGCAAGTAAAGTCTCGTCTGAAGGATGGCCCGGACGTGAACGCAGCCGGACTCTTGCATCAGCGAGATCTACCACGTCTCGCACGCTTGAGGACTCTTCTGCGCCTGCGTCAAGGGAACCTGAATGGACGCGTTTAGCCATCTAAATCTTTACAAAAGTTCAATTAACCGCGATTTTCCCGCTTCGGCTGGGACGAGCTGGAAGGTTCGGTGCGGTGACAAAGTCACTAGGGAGGCAGCACCACGATCACTAAAACGTGGTGGAATTTAACACAGGCAGGCGAGCGCGTCCACCCTTGATTCGGCCCTTGATTCGGGTCATTCGGGTCATGTCAGCCTGAAGGGGATGATGTTGCTCGACCCGTCATTGTCTTTTAGGATTCAACTAAGCTATCCCAGCCATAAACCAATGCAGTGTATTCAGCGCCTTCCATCTCGACAGTCTTTCTGCCTACAACGCGACCACCCATCTTTTCATAAAACGATTTGTACGGACTTGCCTCTAGCGCAAGCAAAGACATCGAATTCATGCCGCTCTTGATAAGATACTTTACGCCTAAATCAAAGAGTTTTGCGCCGCTGCCTTGTCTTTGAAAATCGCGTAGCAGATAAATGGCATAGAGTTCCGCTTCGTATGCGTTATCGCTATCTCGCGTCTTGCCAAAATCGGCAAAGCCAACAACGCCATTCTCCTGTGTTTCAGCGACGAACATTTGGTAGAAGTCTGAAGCGAATCCCTTTTCAAATGCCTTAGCCCGCTTTTCAACCGACATCCTGTCGAGAAATGCTTGCGGCACAATGCCAGTAAAAGATTCTCTCCAAGATCGCACATGGACACGGGCAACTGCGAGACGATCGGCAATACTCGCCTCTCGAAAAGTGATCTCTTGTCTTTGCGCGTTACTCATCCCGGGTTAAGAATTCATGGATATATTCAGGGTGTGTTAGCGCCTTCAGCATTGCTGTGCGTTACGGTATGTTATTTAGTCTCTTTTGCTACGTAATGGTCGTGGTCCTTCTGCGTACTTTGGCTTCGCGAATCTCACTGCCGCAGAAGTAGG
>JBGPNE010000395.1:0-4023 GCA_041487335.1 Pyrinomonadaceae bacterium | reverse complement strand
CAACCGCCAAGCAAAACAAAAATGCCGCCGACAATCAGACCAAACTCTCTCTCTGCCCGAAAGGAACGTCGCTTCATGCTCCCTGAATTATGAGTCCACACTCGCGCGTCTATGCCGTCGACAGCTGTTACCAGCGCCTGGTGGACCGACCTCGACTGGTTATCAAGTCCGTTGTCTCGATTGTTTGTAGGATGAGAAATAAGGATCGCTAACTTCCTGGCAGAGCAGCAAAGCCTCTGCAGCGTCAAATCAAACCGCAAGCAGGCTCTGGTAATTCACTTAAGTAAGCGAATTGTGTAACTGAACCTAAACGTCGTCGGCTTGCCGCCCGTGAATAAAAGCTCACTAGGTTTTAGCGATTTGGCCGGCCGGGTCTTCGGGATTTTCCCCTTCCGCGTATTCATTCGACGAGTAGTAACCCGAATAATAATAATCCTGCGTTTCCACTTTGACGTTGTTCAGGACCACGCCGAAGATGTGCGCCCCAACGTCAAGCAACTGTTGCTTCGCGCGCCTAACGACGGCCCGAGAACTTCTGCCGCCGTGAACCACCAGCACCACGCCGTCAACCATCGTGGACAAGATGGAAGCGTCGGTAAACGATATCGCTGGTGGCGAGTCAATAACAATATGTGAAAATCGCTCGGTCAGTATGCCCAAAAGCTTTCGCATCTCATCGGAGCCCAAAAGTTCAGCCGGATTGGGGGGCACCGGTCCCGAGGTCAGGAACTTAAGATTGCCTTGCTGTGGGTAGCTCTGCATCAGGCCGTCAATATCCGTTTCGCCGGAGAGCCAGTTTGTCAGACCTTTTGTATTGGGCACCCCGAAATGAGCATGCAGCCGGGGACGTCTCAAATCGCAATCGATAATCAAGACTTCGGCGCCAGTTTGCGCAAGCATGAAGGCCGTATTGATTGCCGTCGTGGTTTTGCCTTCGGAGGGCTGACTCGAGGTTACCAAGATCGTCTTTGGTGGTTGGCCAGCCGAGGACAACAACAGCGATGTGCGCAGGTGCCGGTAAGATTCCGCAATCGGCGAACGCGCATCGCTGACCATCGCCAGTGCGGTTGTGTCCGACGGCGCGGGCCCCTGAGGCTGCCCGCCGATTCCAATCAGACGGCCGCGATCCCGGCTTGCGGGAATCAACGCCAGGGCCGGCAAATGTAGATAGCGATCCACATCCTCGACGGATTTTACAGTGTCATCCAGGAAATCAAGGAGGAAGGCCAGACCAATGCCCGCCACCAGAGACAAGAGAAAGGCAACGAAAATGTTCCGGAAACGCGGCGGGCCAATTGGCGTTTTAGGCAAGCGGCTATAGGTGGCGATGCTGACTTCATTCGATCTATCGCCGTTGGCTAGTTGAAATTCGCGCTGGCGTTGCACCAGCGTGTTAAGACGTTGCTTATTAGATTCCAGCTCCTGAGTCTTTGCCAACAGATCGATCTGGTCGCGCGTCTGCTGGGTCGTAGTTCCCTTCTGCTGTTCATAGGATCGCCGCAAGAGGTTTTCGCGCGAGACAGCGGCCTCATAACGTCTTTGTATTGAGGTCACAATTTCAGGCGGCGCCTTGTCGAGTTCGGCCTCCAAGCCCTTCAATTGCGCGTCAATTTTTTTGACTTCGGGCCATTCGGGAGTGTAAACAATGAGCAGCGAGTCGCGTTTTTCTTTCAGCGCCGAGATGCGATCCCTCAGTTTCTCCACCCGGGCCGAGGTATTAACGTCAGGTATAGAGAAGGGATCTCGCTCTTTTCTTGCCGCCTCGAGCTGAGCCTGAAGATACTTCCGCTCGTTTTCGGCTGTTAACAATTGGCCGCTGAGCGTAGCCAGACGACTAGCCTCGAGATTTCCTGCCGTATCATTGACTAAAGGTAGATTCTTGCTTTTCGCGTAATTAAACTGAGCTTCCTGATCGTGTCTGATTCTGGTCTGTAAGCTGGCGATCTCTCTGGCGAGAAGATCTTCAGCCTTTGTCGAGCCCTCGGTCGAACGTTCGAGGTTGTTGTTAACGAAAACTTCGGCAAGCGTGTTTGCAATCTTCTGAGCAAGCTCAGGATCAGAGTGGATGAATCTGATCCTGACGAGATTCGTAGCGGTGATTGACTCCACAATCTCTCCGGCAACTATAGCATCTTCGTAAGGCTCGAGCTGCGCCAATTGTTCCGGTGTCAATGAGCTGCCGGTTACTTCGCTCTCTCCGACAACCGTGAGCCCTGAGGAAACAGCTGGGGACTCATTTACTTTCTTCTGTTTTGAGAAAACTCGACGAAGAGAAGCAAAGACCCCACCCTGCGTCTGTCCCCCAAAGAAAGCAGGGTTGTGCTGCAGGTCGAGCGTGAGTACGACTTGACGTGCGAGAGCCGGGTTTTCCAAAAGTTTGAGTTGGGTACCCCAAAAGTTGGGATCGGTCTGACCCGTGATAACAACATCTTTTGTTTGCAGGACGTTCGGCGCCTTTTGTTCGATGCGAATAGTTGTTTCCCCTGCATAGATCGAAGGCGCGCGGAACGCCTGAATTGTTACCAATGAGGTAACCACCAGGACGAGACTAAGGATCAACCACTTCCGCTTCAAAACGAGGAACAAATAGTCGCGGAAATTGGTTGGCTCCAGGCCGGAAACACCGTAGGGCTTAGCTTGAGTGAAATCTGACAGTGGTCGATCGATACTGCGGTCGAGCGCGCTCACGGGCAGGAGACGATTATCATGCGACATCTTTATTTCCAGACCTCAAATTCAGGACCATTCATAAGCTAACAGAATAATAGCAGAGACCTCGCGTCTGGCAAGTTGAGGACGGAGAATCTAGCTCTTCGCGGCCACTTCACGCTGTGAATCCAGGGCGGCGAAATCCCTCAAAGAGTCTTTCCAAAATGGCAATGGAGTCAAACTTATGGACTCGGAAAGTAAGCACCTAAGGCGAGAATTTCGGGGCCGCGGCGCCGGTCTGTTGAGGCTGTCCATTTCCACCGATTCCAGATTAGTCGAGGCGTAGCCACCCAGGTCCAGGGCCGTGCGAGCGAATTCTTCATAACTGACTCCGGCGCCCGCGTTCACAATATGGAAAGTTCCGGGAAGATCCAGTTGGGCCAGCTCACGCAGGCGCCGGGCCAAATCCGGCGCATATGAGGGTGTTCCGTAAGCATCTCGGATGGCCTTGAGTTTTTCGCCTCGCCTGGCACGCTCAATAATTGTACTCAGGAAATTGCTACCGCCAGGGCCATAGACAAAGCCGGTGCGGACCACGATTGTGCGGGCATATGCCAACTGCGCGCGCCGCTCGCCTTCAAGTTTTGAAAGTCCATAAATGCTCTGGGGGTTTGGCTGGTCTCTTTGGGTGTAGAAACCCTCTTTCTCTCCATCGAAAACGTAGTCCGTCGAGATGGTTACTAAACCAGCGCTTATTTCGCGACTCGCGCTGGCCAGGTTTTCCGGTCCGCGCGCGTTCGCAGCAAAAGCCCGCTCCTTGTCGAATTCGCAACCATCGACGTCAGTCCACGCGGCGCAATTGATTACCGTCTCAGGTTTGTCTTTTTTGAGAGTTTGCACAACGCGATCTGGATCGCCGATATCGAGGCTCGCATGATCGTATGGAAAGATGAGATCCCCGCTCAAGCGGCAATACTCGACGACGGCGCGTCCCACCATTCCACCCGCACCTGTTACGAAGACTCTCAACTTGCTCCGACCTCAGCGCCGTATTGTTTGCGGTAATAGTCTTGATAGGCGGCGCTGCGTGTTCGTTCGAGCCAACGACCATTTTCCCTGTACCACTGAATAGTTTTTTGCAAGCCGGTTTCCCACGTCTCGCGTGGGTGCCAGCCCAACTCCGATTCAATCAGGGTTGGGTCTATAGCATAACGGCGATCGTGCCCCGGACGATCCTTGACGAAACGAATGAGCGAAACGGGCTTGCCAACGGTCTCCAGCAAAGATTCCACGACCTCGATGTTACGCCGTTCATTGCGAGCGCCCACGTTGTAAACCGCTCCCGGCCTGCCTTTTTCCATGGCCAGGTATATT
>JBGPNE010000394.1:0-4024 GCA_041487335.1 Pyrinomonadaceae bacterium | reverse complement strand
TATCACCTATAACCTATTTCCTATCACCTCCTCTACCGCCTGTCTAGCTTGAATTGACAGTACCTTTTGCTTTCGTTAACGTGACAGGCTCTGACAAGAGTGACTTTGATGCATCTCCTGAAATATGAGTCTAACATCGTCCGGATCGAGCCCGACAGCGGTAAGGCGACTTCGCATCGGCGAGATGATTGCGGCGGTAGCTGTTGCCATTGCGCTCGGGGCGCTGGGATTTCATCTACTGGAAGGCTGGTCAATCGTAGATAGTCTCTACGTAGCGGCTCAAACCGTAACAACTGTAGGCTATGGTGACGTAGTTCCAGCCACGCTAAAGGGCCGCCTTTTTGCAACAGTATTCATGCTGGGCGGCGTCGGCGTCGTGCTTTACGCGCTGACCGCCACGGTTCAATCGATCGTTCAATCAGAATTAGTAGCAACCTTTGGGCAGCGACGTCGAGCACGCAAAGTGAGCAAACTGCGAGACCATTTCGTCATCTGCGGAGCAGGGCGAGTCGGCTCCCACTTGATTCGGAATCTGTTGGGCAGTGCGGAGACCTTCATCATAATCGAAAGGGACCCGCAAAAAGTGGCTGAGTTAACCGACCTTGGAGTGATCGTGCTGGTTCGTGACGCCACACTAGAAGATACTTTGCGCGAAGCGGGAGTAGAGCATGCCCGCGGGCTCGCGGCGTGTCTTCCCGACGATGCTGACAATGTCTACGTCGTGTTAACCGCACGGGACCTGAATCCGCGACTCCATATCGTCGCGCGTGCAGCAGAAGAGCAAGCCGAAGCAAAACTCATAAGAGCCGGAGCTAACCGCGTCGTTGCACCAACAATAATCGGGGGTCATCGCATGGCTGTGGCTCTGACCAAGCCCGCCGTGGCCGATTTCATTGATTCCATCACTGCCAATAAACTAGAGTTGGCATTTGAGCAACTTGAAGTTGACCCTGCCTCCGTCCTGATCGGGCTCAAACTGCGCGACACCAACATCCGTTCCGAACTCGACATTGCGATTGTTAGTATTCGGCGCAGCAATGGCCACACGCTCTTTAATCCGAGTGGCGAGGTAATCATCGAAGGCTGCGACATACTGATCGCGATTGGGAAGGCAGAATCAGTCATGAAACTGAACTCCATGGCAAAGAAGCGGCGCTCAGAGTCCGGGGTCGTGAGTCTGGAGTCTGGAGTCTAAAGTCCAGCAAAACTGGGCTCGCTTGGCATCGGACGACCTGGCATCATTTAGATCTGAATTGGCTTCTCGACGCTAGAGACTCCGGACTGAACACTCTCGATTGATTGAAATGAAAGTTCTCGTCACCGGCGGCAGTGGATATCTAGGCGTCCATGTTCGCCGGTTTTTTAATGCCGACGATTTCTCACGCCGCTCTAATCTGAACATACTCGACGGCCAGGACGTTGAGGTCGTCTCGAATTACGACGCAGTAATTCATTTAGCTGCGCATCTCAACAAGGAGCGCGACGCCGCAGAGCTTTGCTTTCAGACGAACGCCGAGGGTACTGCCAACGTCATCAAGCGAATGCGGCCGAACTCTGTTTTCATTTATGCGTCCACGAAAGACGTCTATGGAGCCCATGCAGATTCCTACAATGAAGTTCCGGAAAGTTGCCCGACCGACTACGGCGAACAGAACGCCCTCGAGTGGTCGAAGCTGATAGGCGAGCGTTATGTCGATTATTATGCTCGTCAGCGAGGCGTGCGCGCCTGCATCTTTCGCATGTCAACGGTCTACGCGCGCCCATCAGAAGGCAACGAATACGGTTTTGTCACCCATTACGTCGAGTCGGTCAAACGAGGGTGGCCTATTGGACTTCCGCTGGGCGGTCATCCGGTACGGGATATTTTGCATGTAGACGATTTCTCCCGCGCCTGCAAGGCCTTCATCGATTCGTCACACTCATATGGTCTGTATAATCTTGGCGGTGGAACCAATTCCGCGACTCTCCGTGAGATAATCGAGACCGTAGGCAGGCTGATTCAGTTGGAACCGATTATCGAAGAGGATGACAGACTGCCGCATCCGGTGCCGGTCAATTATGTTTCTGATCTAACTCGGATTCGTGAACAATTGGCGTGGCAACCAGAGATAGGAATTGAGCAAGGGCTGCGCTCTTTGTTGTGATGTTCCTGTGAGCAATGGCATCTGACCTGCTGGACAGCGCTGGTTCGCGGGGCGGCCGGCCTGGAGGGGATCCCGGCGTGACCGCATTTCCTATTCAAAATGCAGGAGCTTAAGCTGGACAATATCAAGCGCATCGTAGTTCGCGGCACAAACTGGGTCGGCGACGCAGTGATGACTGTGCCGGCCTTGCGTGAACTCCGTCGTCTGTTGCCAGATGCGCATGTAACACTCGCTGTCCGCTCCTGGGCTGAAGGCCTGTTCGCCGAGGCTGATTTTATTGATGACCTGATGATCTACGACCGGCGAGGACTTGGCTCAGTTATCCAGCAAATTCGCAAATGGCGGCAGCGCTCTTTTGATCTTGCTGTCCTTTTTCAGAATGCCTTTGAAGCAGCGCTGATTCCTGCCGTGGCTCGAGTTCCCTTTCGCATTGGCTACGCCACGGATGGCCGGCGGGCGCTTCTGACTAATGCGATTCCGCTGCCTGAGTGGCGCAGCTCAAAGCACGAAATCTTTTACTATCTGAATGTCGTCGCGGAGATTGAGCGGCTGCTCACCGGTCGGGAAACGATTCTCGGCAAGCGACCCGATTGCTCGCTCAACATCTCCGACCGTCGCAAAACGGAAGGCCGCGATCTTCTTCGCGTTAACGGCGTTCGTGACGGCCATCCACTGGTCGCCCTGTGTCCCGGGTCAATAAATAGCCGTGCAAAGCGCTGGCCGGCGGATCGCTACGCGGCGCTCGCCGATCAGCTCATTGAAGAGATGGATACAGACGTTCTCTTGATCGGCTCCAAAGATGAATTGGAGGTCTCACTGGAAGTCAGCCGCCTGATGCGCAACGAACCTGTTATGCTTACCGCGAAATCTGATCTTGCCCAGGCCGTGTCTGTTCTCAGCCTTGTCGATCTTCTCGTGACTAATGACACTGGCCCTGCTCACATCGCATCTGCTCTCGGGCGGCCGACACTGGTGATCTTTGGGCCGACGAACCCATTGACAACGCGGCCTTTTTCATCAACGGCTGAAATCGTTCGCCGCCCGCCGGACTGTGCACCTTGTATGTTGCGCGATTGCCCGATCGATCATCGCTGCATGACGGCTATCAGTCCAGACGATGTTTTCGAACGTGCCCGTGCTCTGTTGCGCAGCTCTCTCGAAACAGGTACAGAAAAGAATGCCTGTCCAACAGGGGCAATGGCATGAAGCGAAACGCGGTATTCATTGATCGGGACGGAACGATTTCGGAGGAGGTCGGGTACGTGAATCACCCCTCTCGCTTTCGGGTGTTTCCTTATGCGGCGCCGGCGATTAGGCTTCTCAACGAGAATGGCTGGCTGGCAATAATAATTACTAATCAGGCGGGTGTTGCGCGGGGTTATTTTTCAGAAGAGATGATTCATACCATCCACGATCGCCTCCAGCGAGAACTGGGAAACGGTGGTGCGAAACTCGATGCGATCTATTACTGCGTTCATCACCCTTCTGTTGGTGAACCTCCTTATCGTCTCGATTGTAACTGCCGCAAGCCAAAGCCTGGGTTGATTCGCCGCGCGGTTGAAGAATTAGATATTAATTCAGCTGCAAGCTGGATGGTGGGAGACCGCTACAGCGACATTGAGTTGGCCCGGAATGCCGGCGTTAACTCTGGGTTCGTTTTGAGTGGCTACGGACAGGGTGAGTGGGAAAATCAGCGCAGCATCTGGCAGCGCCAGCCTGATCTGGTTGCAGAGAATCTGCTTGAGGCTGTGCAATCCATAATTGGCACGGATAAACGCAAGATGCCGGCGCTCCCGAGGGAGGGGTAGTGGCTCAATTTGACGGCGAAAGTTCAGAGTTCAACCTTTAGGTTGCGTATTGGGGAAGACAAGCTAAAGCTT
>JBGPNE010000393.1:0-4026 GCA_041487335.1 Pyrinomonadaceae bacterium | reverse complement strand
TGCGTACCGAGCGCTCCACCCAACGCCACGACGACGCTCCAGGAAATCGGCAGGGCCATCCGCGCTAAATAAAAAAAGGTCGCAGCCAGCCCAGCCATCAACAACGCCGAGACAATCGCTTCAATCGTCGCTTCACCGCGCGGATTGTAAGTGCCGTCGGCATTCGTGGCGGAAATACCAAAACCGTTCATTACCACGACGAAAGGAATCGAGAGAATGGAGCTGCCCGGTGGAAAGTAGTAATAGATGTGACCGTTGACAACTTCCAGTTGATAAATATTTCCGTACCTGAAGTAGTCGCCAAACCACACCGGCTCGCCGCGCGGCAACGCATAACCGTCCAGGGCGAAACTGCGATGGTGAATCAAGCTCTCGCTCAACAGCATTGAATAGGAAGAGTCTGTCACCTGATGAACGCGTGAGACGAGAAAGATCGAAAGAGTTGCAACAAAGAGCAAGACCGCGAGCATTACATCGGAGCCAGGTCGAAACAGTTTCTTTCCCACTCGCGGCATCGGGAGACTTCCTTCTCGAAATCCGTTGCAGTTCACGAAGTATACGCGAGAGAGCGCGCGGAGGCGCAAGTATTCGTCACTCGGAAACTCTTTGACGAAACGATTTATGCTGTGCGACACTGTCCGCACTTTATCTGAACAGGTTACCCGCTCTTCGTTTGGATCACAGAGAGGAGGGCGTTCACAAATCCCATGATCAGGAAACAATCCGGCCTTGGTAAATTCGTTTTGGCTGCCTCGTTGCTGGGCATACTGACCGCTTGCAGTGTCGAAACTCGACGCGAGACGCCGAAGCCTGGGACGACCGTATCTCCGCTGGACGCGGCTATGTTAGCGGCCGCAGCTAAAGGCGATAACGCGCGAGTCAAGGAGTTGCTGGACAAAGGCGTCAATGTGAACCTACTCGGGCCCAATCGGAACACTCCAATAATGGAAGCTGTCTTCGCCGGCCACCTCGAGACCGTCAAACTGTTGCTCGATCACGGCGCTGATTTAAGCGCGAGGAAAGACGACGGCGCCACGCCAATGACGCTGGCCCCGAACAGAGAGATTATTGATTTATTCAAGAACCTCAACGCTCTCGTAGACGCGGCGAGCAAAGGAGATAATCAGGTTGTCAAGGCCTTGATCGAGAAAGGCGCGCCGCTCAATGGGCTCGACCAGTTCGGGCATTCGGCGCTCACTGAATCTTGCTATAACGGCAAGACGGAAACAGTTAAACTGCTGCTCGAAAGCGGCGCGGACCCGAAGATCAAGAAGATGGATGGCGCCACGCCCCTTAGTCTTGCCAGTGGGCAGAAACATCAGGACATCGTTCAACTGATTAATGAAGCAATCGCCAAAAAGTCGCAGCCTGCAACGCCTGCTCCAGGTAAATGATCTACGCCGGCTTAATCGCGTGATTCTCGCGCCGCAACAATTTGCCGATGAAGCTCCATTCATTCATTCACCGCCCGATTGTTCGCGATCTCCTAATCTTTCTCGCCTTCCTTACCCTGACGATAATCATGACCTGGCCGTGGGTAACGCACTTGCGCGACGCGGCCCCCGATCCGGGTGATCCATATTTTGCTTCCTGGGTTCTGTGGTGGGATTATCATCAAACATTTCACGATCCGCTCAATCTTTTTCACGCCAACATTTTCTATCCATACCGATATACCCTCGCGCTTAGCGAGCACGGCTACGGAATTGCTCTGGTGTTTTTTCCGCTCTTCGCGCTGGGCTTGCGCCCGCTTACAATTCATGGTCTAGCGACACTGCTCGGCTTCGCTTTCTGTGGTTATGGAACATTTCGTTTGGCGCGTACGCTAACCGGCTCGAATGGGGCGGCTTGGGTGGCGGGAATCACCTTCGCGTTTATCCCGTATCGGTTTGGCCAACTGCCTCATCTCATCTATATCTTCGCAGGTTGGATTCCGATTCTGCTCGAGGCGCTGGTACTTTTCCTGCGCGAACGAAGCAGAAGACGCGCGCTCTGGCTTGGCCTCGCATTCTTTATGAACGGAGTGACGTGCATTCACTGGTTGGTGCTTACGCCTATCCCACTTGGATTGTCGGCCATAGTTCTAATCTTTCGCTACCACGCCTGGCGGGATTTTTCGCTATGGCGACGCGGCTTCGCGGCCGTGACAGTTGCCGGTCTGGGGTTAATTCCCTTTTTGCTACCGTACCGTCGCGCAGGCGAGTTGTACGGCTTCGTCCGCAGTGCACAAGACGCGCTGGTTTATTCCGCGAACCCAATTGATTGGCTGGTCGGGGACGGGCTCAACAAGATGTGGCACGGGTTGAACGCAAGTATCGCGAAAGGCGAGAAAACCCTCTTCCCAGGATTACTACCGCTGCTGCTGGCGCTCGCTGCGCTTTTTTTAGTCAAGCCGAAGCATCACGGTGAAGGACGACTGTCGGCGCAGCAGAAAATATTAATTCTCCTCGACACGGCGGCGATTGTTTGTGGCATTCTGATCGTCACAATCTCGGGCTTCGGTTTTTTTAAGCTGCGCATTTTCGGCTTTTACCTCTTCAAGATTTACAGCATCATTCCGGTCGTGATTGCATTAATCCTCGTAATGCTTACACGAATCTTGATTGCTTATCCGGAGATCGCTAAGTCAGGGTCGGGGCAAAGCCTAATTGCTTCGCTGCGATCCGAGCGCCGTTCGGATGGTTTCTGGCTGGGACTCATCTGGATTGTGATCGGGTTTTGGGGATCGCTCGGGATGAATTCTCTCTTCCACCGCATTCTTTTCGAATACGTTCCGCTCTTTCGCGCTATTCGCGTGCCCGCGCGCTGGGCCATGATCTGTTATTTGGGTCTGGCGCTGCTGGCGGGTATTGGGGCCGCGCAGTTAACCGATCTGGTAAAGCGCCATTGGCCCAGGGTTCCTTCGGGGACAGTTTACTTCATCATTGCGTTTAGCCTTCTTTTCGAGCAGCGCGCATTCCCACTCAATCTCATTCATGGAGCCGTCGATCCAGACGCGGTGACTATCCGCCTGAAACAAACTCCGATGGCCGGCGGAATAGTGGAGCTTCCGGCCGGTTATGGCACGCAGTGGAACTTCACGTACGTCCTGCGTGCGGCAGATCACGGTCGTCCGCTCATTACTGCCTTTTCCGGCTTTTTGCCGCCGCTCGAAGAAGAGATCGATTCGCTTACGCAAGCCGAAGTCATCCCCGATAGCTTTATCGACTTGCTGGAAAAAATACCCTGCTCTTACCTGGTGGTTCACAACGATATGCTTGGACCGGTTAACAGGCGGGCGATCGAAACCGTTCTTTCAAGGGCGATCGCCCGCGACAGAATTCGATTCATTCGCAGCTTCGAAGGCGTAGATCTTTATGCCGTATCGAAGACCGAGCCAAACGCCCGGAGCGAAGCGCCAACGCCTTTTTCAGTTTCAGCGCCGGCGTCGAACCCTGTTTCGGAAAAGGATGTCGATTCGGGACGATCACAACCCCATCGATGAAGCGTGCTGCTTTGTGCGCAAGCAGCTTTCTGGTTAGTGAACCAGATGCAGTGGGTGCTCAGGGTTCAAGTTGAAATTTCCGTTAACCAGGTATTGGTAACCGGATGGAATATGAACCAGCTCGTCGTTAGTAAGGCTTTTGCGCGCGGCAACGGAAAGCAGATTCGCACCCATCAGGAAAAGGATGCAGCAGCTAAGAATCTCAGCGCGATACCGCGTTAGCGAGTCCCGGAGGGACGTAATGTTTATAAACAATCGATCCAAATACGCTCCGCAGCTCCGAAGGAGCGACATTGTTTTTGCCAGAGTTACGGATCAGCATACATTTCGCTCCTACAGAGCTGTGCAGCCGGCTCGGTTGCGTAACTATAAACATTCAGGCTCCTACGGAGCTAAGCGGGCCGTTGATGATCTGGGAATTATAGACCAGACCAATGTCCTTGCCGCCTGACGGCAGACTAATCTATGCTTCGACCGATTTGAAGAACTTCTGATGTAAAGCTGTTCGTAACTCTCAGCCTGTTTCCCGACTGCCGTCGCAG
>JBGPNE010000392.1:0-4039 GCA_041487335.1 Pyrinomonadaceae bacterium | reverse complement strand
GAGATCGGCCTCATTGCGACCGGGAACAATGATGCGGCGAATGCCAGCTCGATGAGCCGCGAGTATCTTCTCCTTGAGGCCGCCAACGGGAAACACCAGACCAGACAGCGTGATTTCCCCCGTCATCGCGGTGTCAGGTCGGACGCGCCGGCCCGTATAAAGCGACGCCAGAGCAGCCGTGATCGTTACACCCGCGCTGGGGCCGTCCTTGGGAATCGCACCGGCCGGGACGTGCAGGTGAACACCATAGTCTTTGAACATCTCAGGATTGATACCAAATTCCGCCGCGTGTGACCACAGATACGACCGCGCGGCCCGCGCTGACTCTTGCATCACTTCGCCGAGCTGCCCGGTGATTGTTAATCCTTTTCCTCCCGGCAACAACGTAGCTTCGATAAAGAGGACTTCGCCGCCCATCTCCGTCCAGGCCATGCCTGTGGCTACACCAGCCGGCAACTCTTTGCGGGCCTGCTCTGGATAGAACCTCGGTGCACCCAGATAGTCATGGATGTTGCCAGCGCCTACCGTGACTGTTTCCGCTTGCCCCTGCGCAATCTTCAAAGCTACTTTTCGCGCGATGCGGCCAATGTTCCGCTCGAGTTGTCGCACACCAGCTTCTCGCGTGTAGCGCGAGGCCATCAATTCCAGGGCCTCATCAGTAATCTCAAGTTGACCCTGCGCCAGTCCGTTCTCCTGGATCTGGCGCGGCATGAGATACCTCAGGGCAATCTGGAGCTTCTCCGTATCGCTATATCCGGCCAGCGTAATGACCTCCATGCGATCTCGCAGCGCCGGCGGGACCGGTCCGAGCTGGTTGGCAGTGGCGATGAAAAATACCTTCGATAGATCAAAGGGCAGATCCAGGTAGTGGTCGCGAAACGAGTTGTTCTGTTGCGGATCGAGGATCTCCAGCAGCGCGGAAGCCGGATCGCCCCGGTAGTCGTTGCCGAGCTTGTCGATCTCATCGAGCATCAAAACCGGATTGTTCACGCCCGCGCGGCGTATGGATTGGACAATCCGACCTGGCATCGATCCGATGTAGGTGCGTCGATGTCCGCGCAACTCAGCCTCGTCGCGCACACCGCCCAGTGACATCCGTTCAAACTGGCGGCCGAGCGCACGAGCGATTGAACGACCGAGTGAAGTCTTGCCGACTCCCGGTGGGCCGACAAAACAGAGGATCGGACTCTTGGTATCGGGCCGCAGCTTGATCACGGCGAGAAATTCGAGGATTCGTTCTTTGACGTCCTCGAGTCCATAGTGGTCCTCATCAAGAATCTTGCGCGCTTCGTTGAGATCGAGCTTGTATTCAGAAGATTTTCTCCAGGGCAGCTCGAGTATGTATTCCAGATAGGTGCGAATAACGTGATAGTCGGGCGCAGCGGCAGGAAGCTTTTCCAGGCGCTTGAGTTCGCGTTCCGCTTCCGTGCGCACTTCGTCAGGCAAATCGGCTTCGCTGAGTCGCTCGCGGAGCAATTCTGCTTCAGCGCGTTCGCCACCCTCGTCTTCACCAAGTTCCTTCTGGATCGCCTTCATCTGCTGACGTAAGATGTAATCCCGTTGGGCCTTGTCCATCTCAGATTGCGCTTCCGTGGCAATCTTCGAACGTAGTTGAATGATCTCCAGCTCGCGGGCGAGATAACTATGGGCCAGACGTAGCAACTCATCGGCGGTACTCGCCTCGAGCATCTTCTGCTCTTGTTCCACGCCGAGGTTGAGAATCGATCCCAGAAAGTAACCCAGACGAACAGGTTCGACCGAGCCGAGAATCGCTACACGCACTTCCGGTGGCACTCCCGGCAACAAGGCAAGCGCCTGCTGAATCATCGCCTGCACATTACGCTTTGTAGCTTCTACTTCTTCTGCATCCACTGTCTTAACTTCCGGCAGAATCTGCACAACGGCGCGTAGGTGAGGCTCTTCCTGCTTCCATTCGAGTACCTTTATGCGTTCGGTTCCCTGAGCGACGATGTGTAGCGTGTCTTCGACGCGCTCCATGCGCTTGATCATCACTAGCGTGCCAACTTCAAACAGGTCAACGGGCCTCGCATCCTGCGAGCTGGTATTTGTGTTCTCGGGACGAACGGTAATGCACGCCAGCAGCTTTTCCTCTGTAGCAAGTGCCGCTTCAACTGCCGCAACCGAACGCGGACGGCCCACCGCCAGGGGCATCACGGTCTCCGGAAAAAGCGTTGTGTTTTGTAGAGCGAGAACCGCTAGCTCAAACGGCTCGCCCGCGGGCTGCACAGACGCCCTTGCCGGCGCAGGCTCTTGTAGCTGGGCTTCAGAAGGTTGCGTTGTCTCAATTTTGTCAGGCGTCTCAGACATATTAGCCCATCATTTACATCTTAGATTGATTATCAGGAACCCATCGCGATAGTCGTGCCCCACAGAAGCACCGTCAATCTCGCAGGGAAACTGAATTCTCTTTTCAAACCGGCTATAGGTAATCTCCATTTGGTGGCAAATGAAACCTTCTCGGTAAAGTGTGTCCCGCCGGCAGCCGCGAATTCTCAGACTTGAATCATCGAAAGCGATCTCCAAATCGTCGGCAGCAATGCCGGCAAGATCGACCTTTACGATCCAGCCGTCTCCGCTGCGGTAAACATCCGCCGCTGGATTCCACAGACTCCCGGATGGCCTTACCTGATGACCCACGGGCATTAACGAGAACTCACGATCTAAATTTGGCATGTCCACAGCATAAAGGAAAATGCAAAAGCTTAAAAGGGGAGGTGGTTCAATGCACCTCCCCGCTTGATAGTCGATTGTTCTCGACCATCACCCGAACATCCTGCTCCAGAAAGAGGAGGCCTTCGAGACATCTTCCAGAGCATCGGCGAGCTCGCGATCCTCCTCGGTTTCGAGTGCCACGTCTGCCATCGAGGTCAGCCCGTTTCAATCTCAGCGACCAATTGCACGCGAGATGTTATGTCAAGCGTTCCGGCTTCAATCGGCGTAGGCGGCGCGGTTGCGGCCATGGTTCGCGCTGCTCCCATTTCAGCTTCGTAGATTGGCCGCGGTCTTACCGTCCCCTCTTCCTGCACTTCCAAGATCCGCACAACTCGGCCACCGAGCGCCTGCGCGATTACCTGCGCCTTTCCCATTGCCTCGCGTGTGGCTTCGGCAAGCGCCTGATTTCGCGCCGGTCGATCTTGCCTGAGCGTGAACGAGATTCCTGCGACGTCATTTGCTCCAGCCTGCGCTGTTGCATCGATGACCGCTCCAACTTTCGTCAGATCACTGAGGGTAACGGTGACGCTATTTCGCGCCTCGTAACCTGTGATTGTCGGCGGCTGATTTTCTCGGTACAGCCTTTGCGGTTGAAGAGTATAACCACTGGTTTTGACCTCGGCGCCCGTCCCGGCCGCGCCCTTCAGCGCACGCACAACTGCATCGCTCTTGGCGGCATTCTCCTGCTGCGCATCGAGCGCGCGCTTACTCTGAGTCACCACTGAAACCGTGATCATCGCGGTATCCGGCTGCGCCTGTACGATCGAATCTCCCGCGACCATTACCCGAGTCAGCGACTTTGATTCGCTTCCTTTTGCGCTTTCGCCGGATCTGCTCTCCGCTAAAGGGCGCATCGTCCGCACCTCAAACGGCGTCCCTTCCATGTAGATTGTTACGACATCTGATTTTGTCTCGCCAATAGCTTCAACTTCTGCGGCTTCTTTAAACCACTTCTCAGTCTGAAAACTTTGAGCGTTCAGGATCAAATACTTCTGGTTGTTGGCTACGATCAGCCAACCGCCCGATTCGACAGTCTTTTGCAGCTTTCCGCGAACTGTAATCTCCTTCGCAGTCGGGGTCCCCGCGCCCGGGGTCCCCGGCAGTGCAGCGCCGCTGGGGTGGACGAGGGCAGCCCGCATGGGGTGCAGTCGTACCTGGCCGGCAAAAAGCGCAACAAGCGCAATCGCGCCAAGAATAGTTAAGAATCTTTTGATCATACTTTATCTCCCTTTAACCTTCACCATCGTTTCCGATAGCTTCCACCGGGCAACAGGTAAGCGCTTCTTCACAAGCCGTCTTTTCTTCT
>JBGPNE010000391.1:0-4052 GCA_041487335.1 Pyrinomonadaceae bacterium | reverse complement strand
CCGGCTGCCCTGGGCTGCAACTTGCTAACGCCTTCGGCGTAACTTTCGCTGCTCAAAATTTTGGATATTTTCCGAAAATGAGAGCCGCTCTTGGTAGCGACTGTGTGAAACCCAAAACGGGCCTACGGTAATTTGCAGGTTGGGAAGGGGGCAAAGCCGCAGCGCGCCCCCCCTCAAGCTGCAAAAAAAGGGTTGGGGTTGAATTTGTCAAGGCAAGGTTGAGTAGCTGCGAATCTAGAGCGGGGGCGCGCTGCGCTTTGCCCCCTTCCCAACCTGCAAGTTAGCGCAGCTTGAGCCGTCCTTTTGGGGATCGCTGAGTTTTCACCCCACTCTCTACCCGCTTGGGGTGCGGGTTTCTTTCTCACAAACTTTCGCTGCTCAAAATTCTGGATATTTTCCGAAAATGGGATCCGCCTGTCCCGAAAGTGAAACTGGCTCACCGCGGGTGTTTGACTCTTGTTCCGACCACTGACCGCGTTCCAGCGGTTCCAGGTGAAACTCATTTCCCCGGCTAAAACGGGCCACTTTATCTATCCAAACGAGAAACCTGGCTGGCGATACATTGGGCGCGCTGCCGGGTTGGCACAGCCTTTGACTTTGTGCTTCCCGGAGAACTGTACCGTTGCCGGAGAAGTTTACTTTTCGCACGATGCCTGTACGCTTCCCGGGGGATCACCGCTCCTCGAACGACCGTACAGTTCTCCAAACGTTGGGGAAGGAAGACTTCCTAAAGGCAGCGGTGGCAGTTCTCTTAATCTTTTTGTCAGAGACAGAGCCTCGGCAGACATTATTAGATAAAGTTCCAGAACGTCCATGGATATCAAGCGCCCCGCAAAATCAAGGTTCAGAAAACATGTTCGCGCAGCGGTGTTCGGTGTTCTGGGTCTCGCCGCCATTGGCGGAATTACCTTTGGGCTCACAAAGCTGAAGCCCGCGGCTCCGTCAGTCGATCGTTCCACCCTGTTAATCGATACCGTTAAGCGCGGCCAGATGCTGCGTCAAGTTCGTGGTCTCGGAACGCTGGTACCGCAGTTAACACGCTGGGTGCCCGCACCCGCCGACGGCCGGGTTGAGAAAATTCTGGTTGAAGCCGGCGTCGAGGTTAAGACCGACACGGTAATCGCAGAGCTTTCCAACCCGCAGATGGAACAACAGGCGATGGACGCAGATTTCCAAATGAAAGCAGCCGCGGCCGATGAAGAAAACCTGCGTGTTCGACTGGAAAGCGAAAACATGACGCAGCAGGCGGCAATAGCGACTATCAATGCTGAATACAGCCAGGCGAAGTTGCAGCTTGACACTAACGAAGTACTGGGAAAACAAGGTCTGGTTTCCGAACTCATACTAAAGGTTGCGCGCGTTCAGGTCCTGGACCTGGCCAACCGGCTCAAGGTGGAGCAACAGCGGCTGGTGATCAGCGCGAAATCTACCAAAGCCCAAATCAACGCCCAGCAGTCACGCATCGACCAGCTGCGCGCATTAGCCAAGCTCAAGCGAGATCAGGTTGACGCTTTGAAAGTACGTGCCGGCACCAACGGTGTGCTGCAGCAGGTGTTGGTGCAGATAGGCCAGCAGGTCACGCCAGGATTAAACATGGCGCGCGTCGCCGATCCCGCCTCGCTCAAGGCCGAGTTGAAAATTGCGGAAACACAGGTCAAAGACATCAAGCTCGGTCAGCCCGTCGAAGTTGACACGCGCAACGGAGTGATTCAGGGACGCGTATCACGCATCGATCCGGCAGCGCGTGAGGGTACATTTACGGTCGATGCGGCACTAATCGGGCCACTGCCGCCCAGCGCTCGTCCGGACCTGAGTGTTGACGGGACGATTGAACTCGAGCGCCTCGACAATGTTCTTTATGTTGGCCGGCCGGCGTTTGGGCAAGGGCAATCGACGGTCTCGATGTTTAAGGTGGGCCCAGATGGCCAGGAGGCAGCGCGCACGCCGGTGGCGCTGGGTCGCAGCTCCGTCAACACAATCGAGATAGTTAACGGCCTGCGCGAAGGCGATCAAGTTGTCTTGTCAGACACATCGGCCTGGGACAACTACAACCGCATTCGTTTGAAGTGAAACTGCAGAGGGTCGACAGGATTAACAGGATTTACAGGAAAGGGAAAGAAGGACTTGGGACTTTCAGTTTGTAGCTCCTGTTAATCCTGCCAATCCTGTCAAATGTCAGATGACTGAAACGAAGGAGCCAAAATGAGTTCACCCGAGCAACCGCTTATCCATCTCTCAGACGTCAGGAAAGTGTTCTTCACCGATGAAGTCGAGACGCATGCGCTCTCCGGCATCCACTTAGACATCAAGAAGGGAGAATACGTCTCGATTGCCGGCCCGTCGGGTTGTGGCAAGTCAACGCTGCTATCAATTCTGGGTTTGCTGGATACGCCGACCGACGGCGAATACATCTTGAACGAAAACCCGGTCGAGAATCTGTCGCTGTCCCAGCGAGCGCGCATTCGCAACCGCGAAGTCGGGTTCATCTTTCAAAGTTTCAATTTAATAGGTGACCTCACCGTTTACGAGAATGTGGAACTGCCCTTGACCTATCGTGGCATGAACTCAGCCGATAGAAAGAAACGGGTGATGGATGCACTGGAACGCGTTGGGATGGGGCATCGCGCCAAGCATCTGCCCAGCCAACTTTCGGGCGGCCAACAACAGCGGGTAGCAGTGGCGCGCGCAGTTGGCGGACAGCCCAGCATCCTGCTCGCAGATGAGCCCACCGGCAACCTCGATTCAACCAATGGCGAAGCGGTGATGAATCTCTTGCGCGAATTGCACGGCGGCGGCGCGACGATCTGTATGGTGACTCACGACCCGCGCTATGCGCAGCACGCCGACCGCATCGTGCACTTGTTTGACGGGCGGGTAATCGAGGAGGAACCGGGAGCGCTGCGGCGCGCCGAGGTCGAAGAAGCTAAACGCGAACTTCAAGAGAGCGGATTTGGAGTAGAGCTATGATCTCTCTGCGCAATGTCGAAAAGTTCTTCGCACAGGGCGTAACGAAGGCCTACGTCCTGCGGCGGATTAACGTCGATATCCTCTCTGGAGAGTTCGTTTCGATCATGGGCCCATCGGGCGCGGGCAAGTCAACGCTGCTGCACATTCTGGGGATGCACGACCAGTCGTGGTCCGGCGAGTACTATTTCGATGACGCGGCCGTGCACAGTCTGGACCACAAGAAGCGCGCCAACCTGCGCAATCGCAATATCGGCTTTGTTTTTCAGAGCTATCACCTGCTCGACGACCAGACGGTATTCGAGAATCTCGAGCTACCACTCTCTTATCGCGACGTCAGCAAGAAGGATCGGCAGTCAATCGTCTGCGACACGCTCGATCGTTTTCAGATCGTAGGTAAGAAGGATCTGTTTCCCAGTCAGCTCTCCGGCGGCCAACAGCAACTGGTGGGCATCGCGCGTGCCGTCGTATCGAGCCCCCGCATCATTCTGGCGGACGAGCCGACCGGGAATCTTCACTCGAGCCAGGGCAAAGAGATCATGGAGATGTTTAAGAAACTTAACGATGAAGGCACTACCATAGTGCAGGTCACGCACTCCGAGGTTAACGCCGCGTATGGCAACCGGATCGTGCGGCTCGAAGACGGATGGATTGCGAAAGATTGAGTTCTCTGCTGCTGTTGCTCTGATTGAAACGCGGAAGTTGTTCGAGAGACGTTTCTAGTCGGGACCCTGCCGGAGTTGGGTCAGTCCACCTTCCGGGCGGAACAACTCCGCGTAGTCAGTAGTTTCGTTTCGGGACGACAACTGCAATCACAGCCGGGAGAACCTTCAATGGATTCACTGCTTCGGGATCTATTTAGAGACATTCGCTACGGCATCAGAAGCTTATTGAAGCATCCGGGCTTCACGGTAGTGGCCGTGCTTACGCTGGCGCTGGGCATTGGCGCGAACAGCGCAATCTTCAGTGTCGTGAATGCGATCGTGTTACGCCCTTTGCCATACCGCGATTCCGAGCGGCTGATGGCCATTTGGGGCAATCTCCATAATACCGGCCTGGCGGAGATCGAGATATCGGCGCCTGAGTTT
>JBGPNE010000390.1:0-4053 GCA_041487335.1 Pyrinomonadaceae bacterium | reverse complement strand
GGTCACCCCGAGACGCGCGGCCCGCTGCGGGTCGATGTTGAATGTAATTGCCGGGCCGCTTACAACGACTCCGCTCTTTGTGTCAACGACGCCTGTTACCTTCTGGATTGCCTCTTCAACCTCGCCAGCCTTTTGGTGAAGCGCATTTGTATCTTCACTGAAGAGCTTAATCTCAATGGGCTCTGGCGAGCTTGTCAAATCGCCAATCACGTCAGACAGAATGCCCACGAATTCAATCACCAACGCAGGCTCAGACGTTTCAATCTGTTTCCGCAAATCGTCCATCACGTCGGAGGTAGGTCGCTTGTGCCCAGGTTTCAGCTTGACCGCATAGTCACCCCTATTCGGTTCAGTTATAAACAGGCCCATCTCCAGTCCCGTCCGGCGTGAATAGCTTTCGACTTCCGGCGTCTCTAGCAGCAACTTTTCAACATGACCGAGCATGCGGTCAGTTTCCGCGAGCGACGAGCCCGGGGGCGCCCAGTAGTCCAGGACGAACGCGCTTTCATCAAATTCCGGTAGAAACTCAGATCCGAGAAAGTGATAGAGAACATACGAGCCAGCAAGCACGGCGGCCACCAGAGCGAGAACCAGCCAGCGACTATCGAGCGCGTGGCCGAGCACCCATTCATAGCGCCTGATAATGGCGCGGAGGATCGGACCTTGCTCCTCTGTTTCTTCCCGTTCATCAGCGAGTAGCTCACGATCACTCCGCCCTGCTTCGACGTCTTCGTTCGCGCCGACACGCCGTTTGGCTTTCACGAAGCGCTCGGCAAGCACAGGCGTAAATGACAGCGCCAGTACCAGTGAGGTAAGCAGAGCCACGGCCATGGTGAGCGCGAGCGAGCGAAAGAAAACGCCCGTTACTCCGGTAAGCAATGTGAGTGGCAGAAATACGACGACAGGCGTAATGGTCGAACCGATGATCGGTACAGTGATTTCCGAGACCGCGCTCTGGACCGCTTCGCGCCGCGACAGTCCGCGGGCCATATGCGTGAAGATGTTTTCCACCACTACGATGGCGTCATCGATCACCAGTCCAATCGCCGCAGCAACGCCACCTAGCGTCATAAGATCAAAGCTGAGCCCGGCGAGCCACATCGCCAGGAAGGTGACTAGTATGGTTACCGGGATCACCAGAATCGCGACAAATGTCGTGCCCCAGTTACGCAAGAATGCGAAAAGGATCACGACGGAGAGCAGCAGGCCGATGAGGATCGAGTCGCGCACGGAGTTCATAGCCGCGCGCACCAGGAGCGACTGATCGTAATACGGAGCAATCACTATGTCCCTGGGAATCTGTGCTCGCATCGCGGCCAATTCAGCCTTTACTTCATCAACCACTGCGACTGTATTGGCGTCGGGTTGGCGGTTGATGTTCAGCAGGACAGCAGGATGGCCATCTGCGGTAACGATCGTGTATTGCGGCTCAACTCCCGCGCCAACGGTAGCAACGTCAGCGATAGTAACGGGGGCGTTATTGACGTTGGCAACAACAATGCCGTTCAGCTCCTCTGGTTTCTTTGCTTGTCCGCTGATCAGGGCGAGTTCGAGTTGATGATTTTCCTCGATCAATCCTGGGCTTGCAATAATGTTTGAGTTGCGCACTGCGTCAACAACCTGCTGCACGGAGACATTGTGAGCAACCAGACGTTCAGGATTGATCGTGACGTGGAACTCGCGCACTTTTCCACCAGCCACTCCCACGGCGGCTATGCCGGGCAGGCGAGCAAGACGGGGGCGGATCATATAGGTGGCGATGTCACGCAGACTCGCCAGGTCGCGCATGTTTGACGTAAGGCTATAACCCGTAACTGGGAAAACGGCGAATGTGAGTCGCTCGACATTACGAACCGAGGCCGTTGGTGGCAGACTTGATGAGAGCTGTGAAAGCCGCGCCTGGACCAATTGCAGCGATTGGAGAATGTTTCCTTTCCAGTCGAAGAAGAGATTTATTTCAGAGCCGCCGCGCGAGGTTTTCGACCTGATGCGTACAATGCCGGGAATGCCGTTCATCGCTTCTTCGATTGGGCGGGTTACGGAGACGAGCGTTTGCGGTGCGGGAACAACACCATTGTCGACGATGATGACAATGCGAGGAAAGTCGGTCTGCGGAAAGATCGCGATCGGCAGTTGCCATGCAGCATAGAGTCCGGCCGCACACAACAGTCCGATAATGACTATTACGGCTCGCGACTGGTTGGAGACTAGCCGGGCAAGTCTCATGGCTCTTCCTTCTTCGGCTGCGTCGCAGCGCCGTCAGTCTCGGCTTTCTTGTCTTCACCTATTGCGACTTTCGTTCCGTCCGGCAAGGAGTAGTTTCCTTCGATGACTACTGTCTCGCCGGCTTGCAGACCGGAAGCAATCTCCATATTGTCGGCGGTGCGGATGCCGACGGTGACCTTCTTCTCGTGAGCAACCGACGTCGCGTCGACGACCATAACTGTTCCCTCGTCCGCATTGCTCGCCTCCAGCGTTACAGCGGCAGCGGGAACGACAATCGCGTCATTCTTAGATTGAGTCGAGACGGTTACCTGCGCTGCTCCGTTTGCGCGTAGTACTCCTGCTCCATTCCCCAGCGTCACCCACACTTCGACTGTACGATTGATGGGATCGCTCGCGCGGCTCACAAGTGAAATCTGACCTGTCATCTGTTCACTAGCTTGATCGGTTGGCAGCACTGTGGCCGAATCGCCGATCTTCAGTTGGGCCGTCACGGTATCAGCAAAAGGAGCTTTGACAATCACCTGGCTGATGTCGGCGATGTTTACCAGCTTGGCTCCGGCGGCCGCAAACTCGCCCTCATACTGAAACTGGTCGGTGACGATGCCGCTGATTGGAGCACGAATTGTGGCGTAGCTCATTTGCGCATCGAGCGTTGCGAGGTGCTGTTGAGCCTGCGCGACACGCGCCGCGGCAAGGGCGCGGTCGTTAGGGTTGAGTGAGCTGGTCCGAAGGTTTACGGTTTGTTCAGCGAGTCGCAGATCGTTTTCCGCCGTCGTTAATGCGAGCTGCGAGGCTTCGAGATCTTTTTTGGAAATACCATTCTGCGCGTAGAGTGTCTGTCGACGCTCGTAAGTAGCACGCGCATTGGCCACGTTTGCGCGAGCATCGCGCAGTGCCTTCTCATCCTGCGCATTCGTCTGCGGAATATTGCCGGTGACCACGCTGCGCTCGTTCGCCTGGGCTTCTCTGAGGGCCGCAACGGCTTCATTACGTTGGGCCAGCAGATCCCGCGATTCGAGGACGGCGATCACTTCGCCGGCTTTCACCACTTTGTTCTTCAAGAGCGCCATCTGTTTGATCTGCGCGCTGATCTTGGCGCCAACCGTCGCCTGTTCACGCGGAAAGATTGTGCCGACCGCAGACACTTTTGCTGAGATAGACTGCTGCTCCGCCTTGGCGACGCGCACGCTGACGACTATCGCTGCCTCTCCCTCGGTAGCGGCCACTTTTCTCCAACGCCATATCAACCAAAACGCTGCGATCAACAGGACAAGCAGGACAGAGGCTATGAGAACCAAATTACGCCGGCGTTCCCGTGCCAGTCTTTCGCGTCGGAGCGCGAGTAGCCGTTGCGTTTCTTCAGCGCCAAGCTTTTGGTCCACGGACTCGTTCTCTTTCTGTTTGTCGTCAGAATTCAGGGGTTGATTCATTGTCCTGCTGCTTGTCTGAGACGCGCGAGGGCGGTCTGATAATCAAAAAGCGCTTGATAAAGCGCCTGCCTTTGCGCCGCGAGCGTTGTCTCGGCATCGGTGACCTCGAGTATCTGAGCTTCGCCTGTTCGATACCTGGCGATGGAAGCGTTTAGATTACTTTCGGCCTGTGCCAGACCGGTGGCCGCCAGCCTGATGCGCGCCGACGCCGACGTGACTTGAGCGCGTGCCGAGTAGAATTGTTGAGCGAAACCGCGCAAGGCTTGTGCTCGTTGTGATTCTGCAACTTCGGCACGCAAACGTGCCTGTCGCTCACGACTCTTGCTGGCTCCCCAGTCAAAAATTGGTATCGAGAGATTGAAGGCAGCGGAAACACCCGTGTGTTCCTTAAGTACAG
>JBGPNE010000389.1:0-4053 GCA_041487335.1 Pyrinomonadaceae bacterium | reverse complement strand
GTGATAATGGATCGCTTTAACTACTAAATCTTTTCCGGTGCCGGATTCTCCTTGTAACAACACGGACGAGACTTCGCTCTCGGCAACCTTGTGCGCAAGCGCCAACATCTCGCGCATCGCCGGCGACTCCCCCACAATCTGATCGAAGCTGAACTGCTGAGCGCGCTCTCGACGAAATAGGTTCACTTCCTTGCGCAAGCGGCCGGCTTCGATGCCGTTGCGAATCGCGACTTGCAACTCTTCGAGATTAATCGGTTTGCCGATGAAGTCGTATGCGCCGCCGCGCAATGCCGCGATTGTTTCGTCAACCAGGACGTTGGCGGTAATCATGATCACAACCGAATCGGCCTGGCGGTGCCGAACCTGGCGCAGCACTTCAAGGCCTGAACCGTCCGGGAGATTGATGTCCAGAAGAATTGCAGCAGGCTGCTCGGCTTCAAACGCCGCCAAACCCGTCGTCGCGGTTTCGGCTTGTATTGGTTCGTAACCCCAACCGCGGAGCGCTTCGCCGAGCGACCAGCGAATCATCTTCTCGTCATCAACAACAAGAATCTTTTGTTTTTGGTTTTTCAGTGCGTTCTTTGTCACTTCCCGGGTTGCGCTAAGAAGACCTCAGCGGCCACCCGATTATAGAAACTCGGCGAACATTAAGAAAGCCGAAGGGCCCACACCGCACGCTGGACCGCGCAAGTCTAACGGCTCGGGACGTTAAACTGAGCTGTTCATGTGGTGGCACTGGCCCGGCCACATAATGGTTGTCTCACGATTACCAAGTCCGAATGCTCGTGCTTGCGCGTATCAGGACAATTGTTTCCCGTGCGCTACCAAATCTCTCGGAGGTGCGCACGAAGTAGCGAATGCCAAAATAGGCCAGCGCGGCAACCAACGCGGAAGCGATAACATGAGCCAGAGCCATCATGCCTGACCTCCTTTCAATTCAAACATCCTGCTTCATGCCGGCGCGGCGCGCGGCTTCGATCTCCTTGATCTTCGCTTGCATCCAGGCTTTTAGCGCTTGCTCAAGTTTGTGTTGGTCATCTTCGCCTTCGAGTTGCTCAAGCGTCTCTCCCGACTCGTTCAGCGGGATGAAATGGCAAGGTATTTCTTCCGAACGCCGGTCGCTCGGGACGAAGTCGATTAGGTGACACTCGCTGCACGGATGGGCCCTCTCCGGATCTGCATAGTTGATGCAGGTTAGCGAATCCTGAAACGATGATTTGGCTTTCCACGGTGTTCGGACAGAACGGCCGTAACCGCCTTTTTCGATGAAGTCGAGTTCTGCCCGCAAGACTTCAAGAATATCGCGATCATCTTTTCCCATAATCACCTCCTTCTGACCATTGGGGAGATCTTCACGTCTGGCACCGACTCGTTTCCTCGTACCGACCAAGATCTGCGCGGCCGTTGCGGGCACCGACCTGGTAATCTGGCCGGATTCGATCTCATCAATCTTTTCCCGAAGCCAATGCCCTAGGCTGATGCCGCATGGGTCCCAGTCTTCTTATCTGGAGGGCTTGCCGAAGCTAACAGATGCTGCTTGAAAAGACTCACGGTTGCGCTCAGAAAATCATAGGACGTCACTATCCCCACGAGCTGGTTGTCATCGACTACCGGAAGGCAACCAATACCAGAGCGTCGCATGATCTCGATCGCTTCGAGCGTGGGTGTCGTTGATGACACGCTGGTTGGATTCGGCTTCATGATCTCGCGAACGGTCAACGAATTCCCACTGGGCTTGTTTGAGCCGCGGCTCAACAGACGCAAAAGCCCGCGGTGAGTTACGAGTCCCACCAGACGACCGTTTTCGTCTTCAACCGGAACATGCCTTATGTGCCGCCAATCCATCAAGCTGGCAGCAAGATCCACCAGATCATCGGGGCGCAGGGTAAAGAGATCGGTGGCCATGAACTGTCCGACGGTCTGATAGCTCTGGCTCCAGTCGTCCAATTCGCCGGCCTCGGCCAATTTCCACTCGTGCACTGGTTTGTTCTCCCTCTGCCGCGCGAGAATAGTCGAAGTTAAGACACGGGTGCGCATGTCATTTGGCTCATGCCCTTTGACTGACGCCAAAGAGTCCAACATCCATTGCGCCCCTGTTTGGCCGCTGCGAAGACGTTCCTCCAGCACGCCAAGGTACTTATCGATTTCGCTTGAATCGACCCGAGCCTCTTTAAGGCCCGCGCGCGCCTGTGGCAAAAGGTCATTCAGAATCAAAGAAGTCGCGCTGAGACTTTTGCCGTCAAGCCATCTCAATTGCGCATTTAATCCGTGGCGCGCAGCCGCGAAAAAGTTTTCCTTGGCATCGTCGAAACTTAAGCGCTCCGCGATCTCTCCGTACTCCTGTGGCAATGCGACCATCAGTCCCACAAAGAAAGCGGTGTTTGCAATCTCATCTTGCACGGTTGGCCCGGCTGCCAGCGCGCGATTCTCGATCCGCAAGTGGGCAATTCCATCGGCAACGCCATAGCAGGCACGGTTCCAGCGCCACACCGTGCCATTGTGCATTCGCAGAGCGGAAAGAAGCGGAGTCTCGCCGCGCGCCAATACTTGAAATGGATCTTCATCCGCTTGTGTGATCATGATCGGGCGGAAGCGAGAAATCTGATCATGGAAAAGTTCGACTACTGAATTCTCGAGCCACTGGTCGCCAAAACTCACTCGTGTTGGCTGGCTGCGGGCCAATTGCGTACGGGAACGAGCGTCGGTCGAGTGCTGGAACAACGCCACACGCGTTTCCTGCCATAACCGGTGCCCAAACAAGAGAGGGGAGTTAACTGCTGCTGCGAGCACCGGAGCCGTGATCGCCTGGGCCATGTTGTAACGCGATGCAAACTCGGCTGGACTCGTCTGAAAATGCACCTGGAAACTTGTGTTGCACGATTCCATCATGATGTTGTCGTGCGTGATCTGGAGTTCGTCCAGCCCTTTGATATGGATCGCAAATGGCCCGCCTCGAAGACCGATCACTCCGCGGTTAAGCTGATAGTAGCGGGGAATGGGCGTCAGATTTTCCAGCGTCAGATCTGATTTTTGCAGCGTCGGCAAGATGCCGGAAAGAAGCACGTCGGCGCCGAAGGTCTCGGCACTCTTATGCACCAACCCAAGAAGCTCCTCTAACTCTTGTTCCATCAAACGAAAACATCGCCCGCTCAGTGGCAGGGGAGTAAGATTGGCTTCAAGATTGAATCTAGCGATCTCCGTTGTCAGTCGAGAGTCGCTTGCATAATCTAGAACTTCCAAAGAAATCGGTGCAGGCCGCATGTTGCGATCAACGAGGAACATTTCCTGTTCGGCGCCGATTCGCGCCACGCCAGTTTCCAGGCCGCCGGTTTCGATCATGTATTCAAGGGCGCGCAGATCCTCAAGCAGCGCCTTCATAAAGGCCTGCGACTTCCTCTTGTCAAACTGTTGATCAACGTTGTGTTCGCCCATAGGATTTCAGAAAACAATTACGCAAGAGAGGATGTCCTCCCAAGTATACACGACTTATATGATTGCTTTGGCAATTCATATGCCGATTGGTCAAAGCGTCAGGAAGTGCGGATATCAGTTGGCGCGGCAAAGCGTTGGTTGCGGGTTTTTGCTCACTCTGCGGAATTTTGCCGTGCTATCCTTCATTTCAAAGCCAGCTTCATTTCTTTCGCGGATGGCACTCAACGCACTGGAACATCGAAATATCACCCAGATTCACGGGATGTTGGAAAGGCTTGTTCGCTTTGTGGCAATACTCGCATTTGTGATCGGCGAGCGCGCCCAGATCAACCGGGTGTTGGAATGGTCCGGTCTTCACTGAGGCGGCCGGATTCAGTGAGTCGTAGATCACCGTGTGGCAGACGTTGCAGTTGTTGCTAATGACTTTGCCGGTGTTGCTGACGTGCTCGCCGTCGTGACAGCGGAAGCAGCCCGAGAAGTAAAGATGGCCAATGTTGTTAGGGTGAGTCTGCCAGTCGGTCTTCATCTCCGGGAAAAAGTTGACTGCAAAAACCCGTTGGATCATCTCGGCCGCCTGCTGCACGTCCACGGCCTTTTCCTTGTAAATAGCCGGGTAGTTCT
>JBGPNE010000388.1:0-4057 GCA_041487335.1 Pyrinomonadaceae bacterium | reverse complement strand
CTATGAAGTTGCACACGACAAACGTGCGCATGGCATACGCCCGCGTCTTTGCGGAAGCTGAGAGCCGCAAGCAGATAGCAGGCCGGACGATTGAGGATCCTAAGCTCACCGAGGAATGGCACATTAGTGGGCAGCAGCCAGTCGATGCGGATACAGCCTCCACTTATGCGGCGACTAGCGTTTTTCTGCCTTATTTGCTTCCGAGAGAAATCGGGTCGAGGTCATTCAATATCGAAGAACTTGCCGAGGTACTGCACAGAGCCGCGCGTGAGTCGGTCAATCCACATCGCGCGATTACATTCATGGCTCGGGTTGCGGCCTCGCTCGATAAGTCCAACACTAAAATAGAACTGCTGGAGGATAATCTAGTTGCGCTCGTCCAACTCTGTGGTTCGTCAGAATTCTTCAGTGAAATGGTTGCGAGCAATCCATCGTTAATGACCTCGCTAAAAACTGAAGCTGGCAAGCCACTCCGCCGAGACTACCGAGCCCTGCTGCGGTCTAGTGTTGACGCCGAGAGAAGTTTTTCCGGAGAACTCTCCGCGTTGCGCCGAGAGTGGTCGAAGCTGCTTGTTGAAATCGGCATGCGTGACGCCGCAGGCGAGATCTCAATGAACGAATCTAATCGACTGCAGATGGAACTCGCGGTTGCCAGCATCAATGCCGCTTACCGGATTGCGCGACGCGAGATGGTCCGTCGCTACGGCCGTCTCGATGGCGCACCCCGTATCGCCATCTTTGGCCTTGGCCGCCTTGGGAGTGGCGGAGTCGATTATGGGTCTGATCTGGACATCATCATCGTCTACGATTCACTGGTTTCTTCGCCTGTCGCTTCGCTTTCTCCCGACGAGGCATATGCGCGGTTAGGTGAGTTGATGATCTCAGCGCTTTCGAGCGTGACTCGGGAGGGATATTTGTATCGCGTGGATCTGCGCCTGCGTCCCGACGGCAAGAATGGACCCCTGGTTGCAAGCTCGCAGGGATTTCTCGACTATTTGAAACGGCGCACGGACGTCTGGGAGTGGCTTGCTTACGTCAAACTGCGCGCCATTGCCACTGATCTGGAACTTGGAAAAATGATCGAAACACACGCCAGGCACGCGATCCATGAAAGTGCCAGCAAGATCGATCAGGAGGAGTTGAAACGAGAAACCCGTCGCGTGCGCGATCGCCTCGAGAAGGAGAAAGGGAAGCGAAGCCGCCATGCTGGGATTGACATTAAGTATGCAGCCGGAGGCATGCTCGATGTATATTTTGCCAGTCGTTATCTTCAGTTGCGTGATGATGTGCCTGATGAAGGAGAAAACCGCTCGACGCGCTCAACTCTCGAGCGTTTGCAGGCAACAGGTTCTTTAGAGGGGGCGGATTATGCGGCTCTGAGTAACGGTTATGCACTTCTTCGCTCAATCGATCACCATCTGCGTCTGATTGTAGGTCGATCGGCGCGACTGCCAGCAACTGATCATCCCACGCTGAGGGAGATTGCGAAAAAACTCGGCTTTATGTCCGGTTCCGCTCTTAACAAAAGTCTTGTTGAGCGGATGAAGGCGATACGCGAGGCTTATGACCGGATTACTCAAGTTGAACAGACTTAAGCCTGTTCAATGCCGCTGACCGACTCATACCAGCAGCGACTGCACCACAAATGAGTTCTTTGTCGTTCCTCCAGCGAGTAGTCAGCCGTCGCGGGCAAACGCCGGACTACATCGCGCTCGTCATCGTCAAGTTCATGCCAGCTTCGCAGTCGTCCTTCTCCGCATTGCGGGCATCTGTCTTCGCTATGCACCTTCGAACTCCTTGTAACAAATTTGTAGGTTTACCAGACGGTCTTCTTAGTGTAACTTACTACTGGTGGTGGTGGGTGCAACAGAAGACACAATATAGCATTCGGCCATCAACAACTCGATCAAGGAACAGCCAATGTTTCGAATCAAAGCGTCCTATACAGACCAATTGGAATTGAAAACCACGCTGGAACGTGCCCGCGAATTCTTTGGCGAGTTCCGAAACTTCGTCGACTTGATGCCGAACATCGAAAGCATTCGCAAGGAAGCCGGCGGAATCATGCGCTGGATCGTAACCGCGGAAGTGCCCATCATTGGTTGCGTGCATGCTAGCTTTGCCGTCGAAAAAACTGAGGATCGGCCAGAGAGGCTTGAATGGTCGCCCGCCAGAAGCGAAATGAAAAACTATCTTCGCTATGCCGCAGCCTTCGAAGAACGCGGGCACAAGGTTTTGATTCGCATTGCTCAGCATGTTGAGCTACGGCGGCCGCATGCGAGAGACTTGCATCGCCTTGCGGCTCTGGTAGGTGAGGGCGCCATCAGTGCCGAGATGCAAAAGCGCGTTCGCGAGATGATCAAGATTTTCCTGGAGCGGGCCCAGGCTAAGCTCGAGGGCGAGACGGGCTGCGAGCAAGAAGCTGTCTAAGCCGTAGCACAGGCATTCCTGCCTGTCTACCTTCACATCCCCACCCACTCAAACTGGCCGACAATCCCAGACGCGCGCCGCAGGACAAAGCGGCGACGGGGAGACGGGGTGACGGGGGGATGTGTTCCACGCTTTCTCCCGTCCCCCTTTCTCCCGTTCACCCCTTCTCCTCCGTTGTCATTCATTTTTCAGGAGTGAGATTCGGTCTGGAGGCAGAACAACAACGCAGGAGTCACCCACAGAAAGGCCGCCCGACTGCAGCACCAAACCTTCGAGATCAAGGCCGTTCGCATTGAGCTTTACGCTGGAAGTTGCTCCGGCAAAGTTGATCTCCCGAACCTGTCCCCGCAAAACATTTTCCGTCGCGTCGCTCCTGTCTGTGATTACGAGATGCTCAGGGCGGATCGCCAGAAGGCAAGGCTTGTTCAGCGGCGCAAGGCCGTTCTGCTGAATGTGAAGACAAAGCGTATGGTCTCCTGCCAGCGTCCTGAATTCGCCAAGCTCGGACTTGCTCGAACTCAGACGCATCACTCTGATTAAGTTGTTGCGTCCCAGAAAGCGCGCCACTGAAATCTGGGCCGGATGGTCGTATAATTCACGGGGCTCTCCCGTTTGAAGAATGCGGCCGCCCACCATGACGCTAATTCGATCGCAGAGCGCGAAGGCCTCTTCTTGATCGTGAGTGACATAAACAGCGGTTAGCCCAAGCCGGCCCACCAGTTCGCGCAACTCACTGCGCGTCTCTTCCCGCAACGCCACATCAAGATTCGATAATGGCTCGTCAAAGAGCAACAGTGCAGGTTCGATAGCGATAGCACGGGCAATCGCGACTCGCTGTTGTTGGCCGCCAGAAAGCTCATCAACTCTCCGCCTCTCATAACCGGGAAGCTGAACAAGCTCCAAAGCACTCTCGACACGTTTGGCGATCTCTGGCTTAGGTTTGTGGCGTGCGCGCAGACCAAACGCGACATTTTCAAAGACATTTAGATGAGGGAAGAGGGCGTAGTTTTGAAAGACCATGCCAAAGCCGCGTCGCTCTGGTGAGAGGATTGTAATATCGCGCCCGTCAAACTCAATCGCGCCTGAATCAGGATTTTCGAGCCCGGCGATCATTCTCAGGGTCGTTGTCTTGCCACAACCAGATGGGCCCAGCAATCCGAAAAACTCGCCACGCGCGACCTCGAGAGACACAGCGGCCACTGCCTCAGTTGAATCGAAGCGCTTCGAGATGTTTTTTAGTGCAAGTAGGGGCATGGTTTGCTGAAATGCAAAGAATAGACAGGAATAAAGAAACGATTCTTAAGCAGCCTCTGTCTGTAGTCAGAACCGTATCCACTTTTCTCGCTTGCCGGAAACGGGCTCATGCTAACACACAACCAATGCCGACAATATCTCGTCCGCTTGCGAGGTATCGCCGGTTCAGTCTGTGTTAAATTAGTAAAGTTGTAGAGTTCGTATGTTTCGCTTGGATGCAATGACAACAACAGTAAAAAGAAGAATCGTCAGGGCTGGCGGCTGGGGACTGGTCAAACGAATCATCAAACCGATTCCCATCATCGGTTCAGTGTTTGCCGCAAGTCTTGTGGTCTATGAAATCAAGAAGAAGGGGCTTTTCCGGGGCTCCGTT
>JBGPNE010000387.1:0-4064 GCA_041487335.1 Pyrinomonadaceae bacterium | reverse complement strand
TTCACAGCTCGCTTCAGCGAGGTGGCTCAGCGACGATTGCTCGCGTTAGCCGTTTCAACGGCTTACCAAGAAACCGTTAAAACGTTTGTGGTTTTACAATACCGGCAGGCCACCTCTCATCTATTCATGCCGTTTCCGAAGGCCCTCTTAGCATTGTCCTGACAAACCAATAGACCCACTGGCGTTGCTCCGGCGTATCGGGCACGTCGCAGCCTCTGGACCTTTTGATGAGTTGAAACGCTTCCCCGGGTTCGATTCCCAAACTAGCCAATACACAAGCCGCGATCATTGTGGACCGGCCGATGCCGGCGAAACAGTGAATAGCAACACCCTTTCCTTCCGTGACAAGTGCTGCAAGTCGTTGCACCAGATCAAGGGTGGCCGTCTTTGATTCGGGAATTTGACGGTCAGGAATTGGGAACGAGATGTATTCGATCGCACACGCCCTGCAACTTTCTGACTCTTGTGCGAGCTCCATATAGAAAACCTCTTCAGCAGTAAGCAGAGAAACAAGAGCGTCAACCCCCTCCCTCTTCAGCGAGCGTATTTCATCTTCCAGCCGGTCGCCTGACCGAGGTCTTGGCATTGTTGCAATGCGATGAGGGCCAATCCCAGCGATCCAGTAAATCTCAGTACTCATATTTTCGTTCCGACGTTCCGGCGCTTTCTGAATTCTAAGCACCCTCAATCGGCGCGCCGGCGTCTTTCCAGGCCTTCCAACCACCGGCCATTGAATGGACGTTTCTGTAGCCCATATTCTGCAGCACATCTGCCGCAAGCGCGGAGCGATAGCCGCCGCCGCAGTAGAGAATCAGCTCGGTTGATTTGTCAGGCGCCTTGGCTTCAATGTCGCGTTCGATGATGCCCTTGCCCAGATGTTCTGCACCAGCGGCGTGGCCCGCCCGCCATTCGTTGTCCTCGCGTACGTCGATAAGCCTGGCATTTGGATTCGCGGTCATCCGCTCTCTCGTTTTCTCGACGCTAACTTCGCGAATACGGCTCTTTGCGTCGTTCACCAGTTTCAAAAACCCTTCGGAATGTTTCATCTCCTGGCCCCCTTTTCTCGCCGCCATGATTGGTCCAGCAGGTAGTGTCCTAAGTTCATTTTTGTAGAGCAAACTGTCAAGTTTGCGTCGCAAGCTCGACAGCTTGCGTTACACGAAACCAGGACACTACTGTTCAGCAACACCTCATTTGGATGAATGCGTGCGAATGATTATAATGCCTGTCTTTATAAGAACACAGTAATGGCGGTGACAGGTTACGGGTGACAAGTAACAGACAAACGCTACTTGTCACCCATCACCTGTCACTTGTCGCGAAGACGAGAGGAACCTACATAATTGGCTAACGATCAATTTGACGTGACCGTAATCGGCAGCGGCCCCGGCGGTTATGTTGCTGCAATTAGAGCGGCCCAGTTGGGTTTGAAGACTGCCATCGTTGAAAAGGACAAGCGCCTCGGCGGCACTTGCACGCTGCGTGGTTGCATTCCCACAAAACAACTTTTGATGTCGGCTCACGTCTACGAACAGATGCAACATGCCGCCGATTTCGGCGTGCAGGCGTCTGGGATTCAGCTCGCCTTCGCAGACGTGCAGAAGCGCAAAGACAAGGTCGTGATGAAGAATTCAAAAGGTATCGAATACCTGATGAAGAAGAACAAGATCACGGCCTTTAGCGGCACAGGCAGGCTTGCGCTGCCCGGCAAGGTGGAGGTCACGTCCGCGGACGGCAAGAAAGAGACGATCAATACCAAGAGCATGATCATCGCGACTGGTTCGGTGGTGCGCCCGATTGCGGGATTTGAAACTGACGGAGAGCGTGTTGTAAACAGCGATCACATTCTCGAATTGAAGGAAATCCCGAAGTCGCTGATCGTGATGGGCTGTGGCGCGGTCGGAGTTGAGTTTGCTTCTATCTATTCGCGCTTTGGCGCTGACACTACGGCCGTTGAATTGTTGCCACGCCTGGTGCCGCTGGAAGACGAAGAAGTCTCGAAAGAGCTTGAGCGATCGTTTCGCAAACGTGGTATCAAATCTCAGGTCGATACCAAGCTCGAGAAACTCGAAAGAACCGATGAGGGTGTAACCGTCAGCGGTAAGACCTCCAAAGGCGAGCCAGTCAAACTCCAGGCAGAAATGCTGCTGGTTGCCGTGGGCCGCATGCCTTACACCGAGGGACTGGGAATCGAAGGCACAAAGATTACAGTCGAGAACGGCTTCATAAAGGTTGACGAATACCAACAGACTGGCGAAGCCCATGTTTACGCCATCGGTGACGTTGTGCCTACGCCATTGCTTGCGCACCTCGCTTCAAAAGAAGGGATTGTGGCTGTCGAGCACATTGCCGGACACAAGGACGTGCGCCCTATTAATCTTCGTCTGGTGCCAAACTGTACTTACTGCGATCCAGAAGTGGCTTCCGTGGGACTGACTGAGGCAAAGGCGCGCGAAGCAGGTTATGACGTGAAGGTTGGCAAGTTTCCATTCTCTGCTTCGGGCAAGGCGCGCATACTGGGGGAAGAAGAGGGATTTGTTAAGATCGTTAGCGAGAGTAAGTACGATGAGATACTGGGCGTGCATATCATCGGGCCACATGCGACTGAATTGATCGCCGAAGCCTGCGTCGCAATGCAGCTTGAGTCAACTGCCGAAGAGCTGGGGCGCACGATGCATGCACATCCAACGGTCTCCGAGGCGGTAATGGAAGCTGCTGAAAACGTCCACGGACTGGCGATACACATCTAGTTTGTCAGGTGAGTTCTGATTGATGGACCAGGATACGCAACGGAGACCTGAAAAGCAGCCTTCGGGCAAAGGCGAGCGCCGCAATTTTCGCCGTCGGCGCCCACCGCGCCATGAGGTGCGCATTTTTACGAAATACGCGCCGCGTAAACCGATTGATGGCAGACCGCTGAGCTGCACGAACGATACAACGCTAAAACACGAGCAAATGCTCGAGCTTTATCGTTATTTGAAGCTCACGCGATTGGTGGAGGAACGTCTAGTAAATCTGTACCGACAGACCAAAGTTGTTGGTGGTGTATTTCGATCCCTCGGACAGGAAGCGACGGCAGTCGGTAGTGCTTACGCGCTTCGACCCCAGGATTTCGTAACGCCGTTGATTCGCGACCTGGGCGCGGTCTTAGTTAAAGGAATCCGACCGAGAGAGATTTTTGCTCAATACATGGCCAAAGCCTGGGGCCCTTCCGGTGGGCGTGATCTGAACATTCACTTCGGCGACGTTAACAAAGGGTTCATTGGCCCAATTTCGCATTTGGGAGCCATGATCCCTGTAATGACCGGAGTACTGCTCGCGGCGGGCATGCAGAAGAAGCCGATTGTTGCGATTGCTTACATCGGCGACGGCGGCATGAGCACGGGCGCTTTTCATGAAGGACTAAACTTTGCCGCGGTTCAGCGCCTGCCATTGATCGTTGTTGCCGAATACAACCACTATGCCTACTCTACGCCAACCTCTTTGCAAACAGCGGTAAGGGATCTCGCGGAAAAAGCGGCAGGTTATGGCATTCCCGCTCACATCGTTGATGGGAACGACATCGTCGCGTGTTATGAAGTGACAAAGCGCGCCGCGGAGTATGCGCGCCGCGGCGGTGGCGCGGTTTTGATTGAAGCCAAGACTTACCGGCGCAAGGGCCACGCCGAACACGATGATCAGCGTTATGTTCCACCAGGCGAAATCGAATGGTGGGAGCAGCATAACGATCCCATCGATCGCTACGAGAGGTATCTGCTCGAATGCGGTGCCGCTACAAAAGAGAAGCTGGCACAGATCACGGCGGATGTGGCGCGCGAAATCGAAGAAGATTGCGCCTGGGCCGAATCATCCCCGATGCCCGATCCTGAGCAGGCTGCGTATGGAGTATTTGATAGCAATAACGTGCCGCCGGCATTGCGGCCCAAGGTGCTTGAGAACTAGATATGCTTTTACCCGCAAACAAAACCAGGTCGCAGAGAATAACGGCATGCTAATAAATATCTTAAGTAATCTTAAGTAGGATTCGAAGAGCATAAATGTCCACAGCGATTAAGAAAGAGCAC
>JBGPNE010000386.1:0-4070 GCA_041487335.1 Pyrinomonadaceae bacterium | reverse complement strand
GGCCGCGAGATAGATCTGATTTTCCGCGTGACTTTCAGGCAAAGGACGCGGGACAATACAACTCGGCTCGACAAAGAAGGCTTGGCACAGGGTTAGAAAGAAGAAACCGCAATGACTGAGGACAGGCGAAACGACGAACGGGTAGTGACTAATTTGCCGGCAAGGTGGGACGGTCTATCCGGCGCCCATGAGGCCCGTGTTGAAGACTTGAGTATGGGTGGATGTTTCATAAACACCGCCGGACGAGTAGACGTCGGGGAGATAGTAGTTTTGGAGATGAAGTTGCCGTCCGGCGAATGGCTGCAGTTGCGCGGTGAAGTTACTGCCTGCCAGCCAGGTATTGGTTTTGGACTACTCTTCAGTTTTCTTACCGATGAAGAAGAATACGCACTGCGGCAGTTGATTACCTGAAGCATCAACCTCACTACGTGGCAAGTCTTTGGCTTACCCGGATGGCATGGGATCATTTCGGTATTTTCGACGATCCCGCTGCAAGCTGTCGATCGATCGCCGCGCGCAGCGCTTCAGCACTTAGCGTTTTTAGCACCACACCATTGACGAAGACTGTCGGCGTACTCTCGACCCCATACATCCTGCCATCATTAATGTCGTGTTGTACTTCCGCGGCATACGTTCCGGCATCAAGGGCTGCATCGAAGCGCGCACGGTCCAGGCCGAGTTCGGTTGCGTATTTCTTGAGCGATGGAACGTCGAGGGCATTCTGTCGCTTAAAAAGTAGTGTGGCATACTCGAAGAATTTGCCCTGAGCATATGCCGCATCCGCCGCTTCCGCAGCCTTGCGTGCATTGGCGTGAAGCGAGAGTGGGAAATCACGCACGACGAATCTCAGCTTATTGCCATAAGACTTCAAGACTTCTTCCAGGACCGGCTGCATCGCGGCACAAGCCGGGCATTGAAAGTCGGTAAACTCCACGATCGTAACTGGTGCATTCGCATCACCGCGCGATGGATCATCGTCGGTGCTGATCGATAGAGTGGATGCTTCAGGCTCAGAGATCAGCAGGCGTATATCAGCTCCCTTTCGAAGCCTCTCAGAAAGTGTTCGTTCCCATCGCTGTTGATCCTGATCCTGCAAATAGTTTGCAATCGGATTCCGCACTGAATCCAGGTCGCCGGTGATTCGCGCTTTGTTTTCTGAATAGAACTTTACAACTTCCGCTTCTGTCGGAGGGTGTAGCTTCTCGGTGACCTCCTTGCGCACAATCTCTTCAGGAGCGACTCCACGCAGGTGCGCCTCGGCAAGCAAGAGAACATCCTTGATGGTCCGCTCGAGCGCTTCTTTTTCAACTTCATAAGTATTGAGCCGCAGCTTGTAAATAATTGGTTTGAGCCTTTCATTCACAACACCCGCTGTGACTGCCTGTCCAGCAATGGTAGCCACAACAGCCGGCGCGTCCAGATTGGGTGCGTTTATGTCTACGCCCATTACGACCGGATTCGAAGCACGAAGACGCTTGATGAACTCGTCTGAGAGTTTGGCCTCACGGTCACTACGGAAAAACGCAAGCACCTGGGTACGGACGGTGCCAGGATCGCCTTCGCTGATTTGATCATGATTGTCCTCGATAAACTTCCTGATTTCGGCATCCGTGGGCTCGGTTATTCGCTTTGTAACTTCCAGTTCATATAACTGATGCGCACTCATCTTGCGTTTCTTGGCCTCGACATCAAGCAACGCTGTGTTGATCTGAAGCTCCAAGACCTGACGCCGCGCCTCGGCAATTCTCTCGTCGAGAGTCTCCGCTCCCTCCCCGGCCTTGGGATCGATGTCCGCCGTCGTGATGGTCTGTCCATTAACGATCGCCAGCGCTGTCGGTGGTTTTGGGTCGCTAACCGGGGGTAGCGTTGCCACCGGCTCAGGAGTGCCCTGGGGAGCAGCAGCTTTGGGAGCAACCGCACGGCTGGCAGTTCTTTTCCGGGGAGTCTGGGCCACAACTCCCCCGGCTAGGATTAGCAAGAGCAAGATAATAAGAACCGATTTTGAAAAGTTCATGAAGGATGTAGTCCCAGGTTTTTGAGACCAAAAGATATTTGAAGCTACCGTTAGAGCACAAATAAAGAGGTGGCGTTGCCTGTTTGACCACCGCAACGCTGACCTGAGGCAGGAACCAATAGAGCTCAATTAGCCTTTATCGACGATAACGAATGATGCTTCGCCTTCGTCGCCTTATAGGTGTGCGCACAGAAAGCAGACTACTGTGCCGCCCATTGAGGATGAAAGCGAGTCCCTGGTGCGTTATCCCTAGCATTCGCGCAGCTCGCGTAACGCTTCCACCGCACGCCTCGAGTGCGCGCTTGATTAGGTCTCCCTCATAACGCAGAACAGCTTCTTCAAGCGAGCAACCTACTTGCTGTTCATTGGATGCCGAACTTTGAGCATTAACTACGGACTGGTTGCTGCCGTTCCCGTTTGCACTTAGCGGGGCAACAGCAAACTTATCGTTGAGTCCTGCGTCTCCATGCTCCTGGTTAGAAAGTATCCGTCGAGCACACTCACCAAGGCGCATCTGAATTCCCGGATGCTGGGAGCGAGCCAACATCGACTCTGCATCCCTGTAGTATTTAAGCAGCTTCGCAGAGGGAACGATTGATCCCAACTCCTCGACGATCGTTAGCGCAGCAATACCGCCGCCATCAGGATCGCCACCCTGTTCAGCTACCCTCATTGCCCGTTCGAGGATCCCAAGTGCCTCATCATTGCGACGAAGCCGAGCGAGCGCAGTTCCATGCGTAGTTAACGCTTCGGCAAGTAAAGACTGCTCGTCGCCTTCCTCCAGCACGCGAATAGATCCACGCGCCACAGTTTCGGCCTCCGCATAGCGCCCTTGCTCCAGGAAGGCTCTGGCGCGCGTGTCATCGACCTGAGCGATCATGCCATTGTCGCTAAGAGCAACAAAGAGCGTACGGGCACGATCAAGATGCTCATGAGCTTCTCCGAATCGACCTAGACGAACGAAAAGAAAACCTACGTTGTTCTCGACAAGAGCAAGGAAGCGATTATTCCCTGCTTGCTCTCCGTGAAAACTGGCCGCCGTATATTCGATCAACGCCTGGTCTATGTAATCCTCTCGATTCTCAGCCAGGCCAAGGTTTTTCAGGACAGTCCCATATTCATTATGAAACTTTCCTGTAAGCGCATGGTTACTGCTGGCCTCGAAGAGCGGCGCAGATTCCCGAAGAAGTCGAAGGGCTTCTTTAGACCGAGTAGATACCTGTTCGATAATGGCCTTATTCAGGATGGCGCGCAGCCTTTGCTCGCTTACGAGATTGCCAAGTCGTGTCAGGGCATCATCGAGAGTTACGCGCGCCTCATCAAGAGCTCCTTCGCGCCAGTAGCAGATAGCCAGGTCGACGCGAGCTTCGACTACCTGTTCAATCAATCCGAGTTCTTCAAATATTGCGGCGCTTTCAGAGATGAGATCCTTCGCGATCTCCTGGGCTCCCGCAATTTGCCGTGCGCTACCGATCCAACCGGATAAAGTACCCGTACGCAAAAGAACTTCGGCGCGCGCGCGGTCGTCTAAGCCCTCAAGTTTCGGGCGATCACCCACGCGCTCCCATAACTCGCTTAAAGCGGCGCTGGCGGCCTCCAAATCTCCTGCCTCTTCGCGGCCCTTCGCCAGTGCACAAAGCGCGCGGGCGCGATCACTCTGACTAACAGGCAAACTATTCTCTTCTAGTGAAATGGTGCGATGTAATTGCATATGAGGTCATCCTTTACATTATTCAGCAAGAACCCTTGCATGAGAGTATTGAGACGGCTATTATGCGCCTCGTTAGCCTTCAGTTGGTTCCCAAACTTCGAGTCCAACTGGTCCCTATAACCCGAAACCAAACTAGGAGTCAAAATGACAAAACTAAAAGCGATCTGCGCAACAACTATTCTCGGCCTGGCATTCACTGTTCCGGTATACGCCGGCGACATAGGTAGCCCAGGTGCGGCAAATCCTGGTGACATCGGCTCTCCGGGTGTGACATCCACCGAGCCTGGCGATATCCACAGTCCTGGATTACCTAACACGTCAGAGGACATCATGCTCGACATTTTG
>JBGPNE010000385.1:0-4081 GCA_041487335.1 Pyrinomonadaceae bacterium | reverse complement strand
TTATGGGGTTAGCCCAACTCTTGGGTGTGGGGGTACTTGACACCGTTTTAACCTACCAAGGAAACCAGGTTGCAACGCGGTCAAATGCCCCCGCACTCCAAGGAGTTGATCATCGATTAAGAGGTTAAGCAATTTATTCACCGATCCGGCAGGAAAATGAATGAAGTCATAGTCATTGGTGGTGGTCTGGCAGGAGTTGAGGCAGCGTGGCAAGCAGCGCGCACAGGCACAAGAGTGCGGCTTTATGAAATGCGGCCGGTGAAGCAGACTGCCGCACATCGCACGGACAAGCTAGCGGAGATTGTCTGTTCCAACTCGCTGAAATCAGATGAGCCCGGCACAGCACCTTACTTGCTCAAGGAAGAGTTGCGCCGCGCCGGTTCGTTTGTCATGGAAGCCGCGGCTGCGACACGCGTTCCGGCAGGAGCGGCGCTCGCCGTGGATCGCCAGCAATTCGCTGAATACATCACCGAAAAGATCGAAGCAAATCCTGACATCGAGATTGTACGGGAAGAAGTGACTCGAATTTCCGACCATCAGATCACAATTATAGCAACCGGGCCGCTTTCGTCGGATGCCTTGACAGACGAGATTATGAAACTGACAGGCAGCGATCAACTCTATTTCTACGATGCGATCGCTCCCATTGTCTCAGCGGATTCAGTTGACCAGTCAATAGCTTTTCTTGCCGCTCGCTACGGCAAAGGCGGCGACGACTACCTGAACTGCCCGATGGATGAAGAGCAGTATGCACGTTTCTATCAGGCACTGATCGAAGCTAAGAGTGTGCCGTTGCATCGCTTCGAAGAGACGCGTTGGTTCGAAGCTTGTCTGCCAATTGAAGAGCTGGCGCGACGAGGCGTCCACACGCTGCGCTTCGGACCGATGAAACCCGTTGGCTTAAGGGATCCGCGGACTGGGCGCGAGCCTTATGCCGCGGTTCAACTACGGCAGGAAAATTTAATGGCCGACGCATACAGCCTTGTCGGGTTTCAGAATCATCTACGTTACGGCGAACAGGCGAGAGTGTTGCGGCTCATACCCGGACTCGAAAATGCGGAGTTCTTGCAGTTTGGTCAGATTCATCGGAATACTTACATCTGCTCACCACGCGTGCTTTCCGCCACAATGCAAATGCGGAGTCGGGCGCAGATCTTTTTCGCCGGGCAGATCACGGGAGTCGAAGGTTACGTTGAGTCAGTAGCGATAGGTTGGCTTGCCGGGTTAAACGCGGCGCGCCTAGCAAGCGGGCAGGCGCTGGTCGAGGCGCCACCGTTAAGCGCGACTGGCGCACTGGCCCGATACGTCTCCCACGCGGCAACAAAAAACTTCCAGCCGGTGAACATCACGTTTGCGTTGCTCGAACCGCTCTCTGAACAAGATCGCAGGCGCGTTCGTAGAAAACGTGACCGGCACCAGCTTCAAGTCGGACTGGCGCTGAAAGAGTGGGACGCTTGGCTTCAAGAGCTTCAGGATCAGCCAGCAACAGTACAGGCGATGGCGCGGTGAGATGCGTGCGTCACTTAACTCATATTTGGTTATCACTTCTCATCATTCTCTTCACACTGATTTTCACTGCCAGTGTCATTGCCCAATCAGGACGGCGGCAAGAGCCGGCTAAACCCAGTCCCAAGCCTGGTCCGAGTCCGACAGCCTACCCCAGCCGGCCAGCCAGTTCTTCGAGTTCCTCGACGCAAACTAAAGAGCCTGCCTTAACTAAAGAATCCAGCGATGAAGTCGACTCTGCGGACGTTGTGCGCGTCAGCTCTAATCTGGTTCCTATTCCAGCGTCAGTGGTCGACACAAAGGGTTATGCAGTCACGGGCCTCAGACTTGACGACTTCGAATTGCGAATCGATGGGCAAGCGAGGCCAATCAGCGATATGACTCGCGCTGAAACTGTAGTTCGCCTTGCCATGCTCTTTGACAATAGTGGCAGCATAGATTTCGCCCGCGAGTTTGAGAAACAAGCGGCGATGCATTTCTTCCGCAGGGTGATGCGTCCGGCCGATGAAGCGGCAATCTATTCCGTCGAAACCGAGAGCTATCTCGCCCAGCCGCTAACGAACGACATACGACAGCTTGAACGGACGATCGCGGGTTTTGGCAAACCAGAGGGCTCTACATCGCTCTTTGACGCGGTGATTGATGCCGCGGGCTACCTTCGTCCTTATCACGGGCGCAGAGTTATCTTGATTGTGTCAGACGGAGTAGAGACAACGAGCCGCGCGGATTTCGAGACTACTATTCAGCGAGTGCTGGCAGACGATTGTCAGATCTTCATCGTTCAGACCGGCCTGTATGATGGCGCTAACCTGCGTGCACTGGCGGCTGAGCGGCGGATGGAGCAACTTGCCGCGCAAACCGGCGGCGCCGTATACATTCCCAAAACGACTGCCGAGCTTGAAACCGCCTTCGAACAGATCGCTGCCGACCTTGCGCAGCAATACGTGCTGAGCTACTACCCGAGAGACGATCATCGTGACGGCCGATTTCATGTCATAGATCTACAGATAAAATCGCGGAAAGATGTTCGCATACGAGCCCGCAAGGGATATTATTCTCCGAAGCCTTCTAACATTGCCGCGCGTGAGTGGTGAGAGGCGAGCGGAAGAGAGTTGGATCCTGGACGTTTCTATACTCAATCTATGGAGCAACTGTTAACTCAGTTTCTCGAGCACCTCCGCTACGAACGCAACGTCAGCGAACACACCTTGCGCAACTACGCAAGCGATCTCGATCAGTTTCTCGATTACCTCGCGCCGGCTCATCCTCAAACAGGGAAGAGAAGCGTGCCAGCCATACAACAGATCGATCACATCACGATTCGTGAGTGGCTGGCGACCCTTCACGCTGCCCAAAAGAAGAAAACATCCGTCGCGCGCAAACTAGCCGCCTTGCGCACCTTTTTTCAATTTCTCGTGCGCGAGGGTCTGCTGGAGCTGAATCCCGCCAAGCTTGTCTCCACACCGCGGCTGGAAAAGAAACTACCGAAACACCTATCGCTCGAGGACGCTATTAGATTTATCGAGTCGCCCGACACGGAAACGGACCTGGGCGTGCGTGATCGTTCAATACTGGAATTGCTATACGCAACGGGTGTCCGAGTCTCTGAGTTAACCAAACTCAACCTGAGCGATATAGATTTCCAGAACAAACTAATCCGCGTGACAGGGAAACGCCGCAAAGAACGCATTGTGCCGTTTGGAGATCCAGCGCGCGACGCGTTAAGAGGTTATCTAAGCGTGCGGGATCAATTTCTAAATAAAGCGCCTGTTTCCCAGCGCGATCCGGAGGCGCTATTTCTGAATTACCAGGGGACGCGCATTACAACGCGCTCGGTTGGTAGGATGGTTGAGAAGTACATCCGCATCTGCGCCGGCGTGCACGACATCAGCCCCCATGCCTTGCGCCACTCGTTTGCTACACATCTGCTGGATAGCGGCGCTGACCTGCGGGATATTCAGGAACTTCTGGGCCACGCGCGCCTCTCAAGCACCCAAATCTACACTCATGTGTCAATGGAAAAACTGATCGAGGTTTACGATAAGGCGCATCCGAAGGCATGACTGTCCGACAAACTTCGATTGTCCTTCGATCTTTTTATTCAGTGAACTCTATGGAGAAAATGTCTAAGTAGAAATTGTGAACCGCAAAACTGACGTTTGCTCGTGACAGGGGGGAGTCTCTTTAGAGAGTTGGATTGGTATCTTGTCCGTTTTCGGCTTCAATTGCAGCCTGACAGACGGCGTCATAACGAGCAGTCGGCACCGCCTCAAGGCGGCGCTCGTCAATCAATTCACCGCAACGAGCGCACTGGCCATATGATCCCTCTCGCATTCTAAGCAACGCCTGGTCGATGTCAGCAACCATCTGAGATTCACGCTCACCGAGTCGCAAGGCCAGCTCTTTGTAAACATCCATCAGTGAAAGATCGACGCTGTCCTTTACTCCGTCATCGGAGAGATCGAGAGCCGCAGCCTTATCTTCGCGGATGTGCTCGGTATGTTGGCACAGGCCTTCGATCAGAAGGCGGCGGAAATATTCCAGTTTCGCTGCGTCCATCGATAAATTCCTATTG
>JBGPNE010000384.1:0-4099 GCA_041487335.1 Pyrinomonadaceae bacterium | reverse complement strand
CGGCAATTCAATCACGTCGCCATTGCCAATTACCGCGGACGGTGCTTTCAAGAAGAGCAGTGGCTCGTCGGGCATCCTATTTCCCATCTCGGCGGCGTGTTCGCGGTAGTTCCGTCCCACGCAAACAATCTTCGACGGAGTAACGGGAGCCAACAAGCGAACGTCTGCAACTAGAATTCGCTCGTCTGACAGGGGCCTCGTTCTGCTCTCCAAAGTTTCACTGACCGCGAAGGGAAAAACCAGATCGCCTTCGATGGAGCCGATCCGAGGGGTCTGTGACTTCAAGAAAGCAAAGCGACAAAGTCTCATTATCAATCAGGGAACGGTTTCGGAAAACACTTCAGACGCGGGGCTCACATTCCCCGCTTGATCAACCGCGGTTAGATAATAGTAGTACCTCTTTCCAGCTTCGACGTTCTCATCCTGAAAGGTTGTCTTGCTCAACAGCGTGCTGTTCAGCCTGGTCCACTTTTTCTTTGGCAGATCCGGATCGCTCGAGCGATAGATATTGTATCCTGCGACATCCGGCTCCGGATTTGTCGCAAAAAAGATTGACATCCGACCCAGTGCCGGAGCGGCGGTTGGCTGTGCAGGCGCGGAGGGCGGAAAGATGTCACGCGGCGAAGCCGAAAGCTCATTAGAGTTTAGGCTCTCAACCTGAGCGCCCTCTGTGCCAAGGGAAACAGAACGAACGATATAGCGATAGTTTTGGCCAAACTGAAACTTCTTGTCGCCATACTGCGTGCCTGGGATAAGTGAAGTGTTAATCGGCGTCTGACTAGTCTCGGTCTGCGACTCATCCATCCGATAGACGTTGTAGCCAAGTAGGTTGACGGGGGTTGAGCCGTCGATATTAGCAGCAGGAGCTCGCCACGTAATCTTTATTTCGCTCTCGCTCATCTCTTGGGAAATCAGGGTGGGAGCTTGAGCAATTTTAGCCGCAGGCTCAATCAGAAGGAAGTTGGAGAAGGCTGCGCGCTGTTCCGAGGCGTTCACGTAACGAATAGCATAGCGTAAGCGGGCAGGCTCGCCGGCGAGTTCAAGTGTGTCCGTGTATGTTAAGGCGCCGGCCGCATTCTTGATCCGGTCGTAAGTTACCGATCCAATCAAAGTAGAACGCGCCCCAAATTCTTCTTCCGTAAGCGGCAGCGGGGTGCCTGGTTTCTCAGCTAAGCGATAAACGTCGATTCGTCTAATGCTCTGAACGCTTGGATCTGGTGCGTTACGCTGCGGCGCTGGCCAGCTCAAAATGACCTGGTTCCCTCTCTGAACACCAGACAAGAGTTCTGTACGCTGCTGAACCCGCTCAATGGGAGGCAGCGGAGGACGTCGTTTCCCGCAGGCAGCGAGGAAACACGTGAAGACAATAGCGATACAAGAGAACCTGTAAGACGTGATAGTCGCATTAGCGATTTGACGGGTGAATACCTCATGTTTCTGCCGTCCTCTTGGCGAGTGCTGTTTTGTTATCTCAGGCTGATCCCTGGTCTCCGACCTGGGGCTACGCTCTTCCGCTCGATCGGGTCTCGTGGGACGCAATTCTGCTTTCGATTGTAGCTTCAGATCTAGTTTTGGTAGCGAAGGATTCACAACTGAAGCAAGCAAGGTGCGGGAACACGATGGCGGAGTTTCTCTCACAGAATGTACCGGCTAAGGTCTTGGTCTTTCACAGTCTCAGAGAGCATCGCTTCGACGTAAACGGCGTCGATGCGCTGATGTTTGGGTTCCAGGTCGGGTCCTTCGAAGCTGATCTCTTCGAGGAGCTTTTCCATGATCGTTTGCAGTCTGCGGGCGCCGATATTCTCAGTCTGCTCATTAACACGAGCAGCGAAATTGGCGATGGAGTCAATCGCATCAGCGGTAAACTCCATCGTTACGCTCTCAGTCTCCATCATGGCCTGATATTGCTTGATCAGAGCATTCTTGGGTTCCGTCAGGATACGTTTGAAGTCTTCGATAGTTAAAGACTCCAGCTCGACACGAATCGGAAACCGACCCTGCAACTCTGGAATGAGATCTGAAGGCTTGGAAACATGAAACGCGCCGGCCGCGACAAAAAGGATGTGGTCTGTTTTGACCATCCCGTAGCGCGTATTAACGGTTGTCCCTTCGACGATCGGCAGAATGTCGCGCTGCACACCTTCGCGTGAAACGTCTGGCCCATGTCCCGACTCTCTTCCGGCAATTTTATCGATTTCGTCAAGAAAGATGATTCCGGAAGATTCGACGCGTTCAATCGCCGCTCTGGCCACCTGATCCATGTCGATAAGGCGCTCTTCTTCCTCCTGCATCAGATACTCCATCGCTTCATCAACTCGCATTTTTCGGCGCTTAACACGCCCCTGGAACAGATTGCCGAGCATATCTTTCATGTTGATGCCCATCTCTTCGATGCCCTGGGGCCCGGCGAGTTCGATTACTGGAAAGTTCTTCTCGCGCACCTCAATCTCGATTAAGCGATTATCGAGCTTTCCACTGCGAAGCTGCGTGCGAAATTTCTCCCGTGACCGCTGAAACTGCTCGTCGCGCGCGGTACCGTCCGTTTCCGCGATAGCTTCTTCGCTCGTTGCCGATTCGAAGTCATAGATAGTCGACGACGATCGTGGCGGAGGAAGCAGTAGGTCGAGGATTCTCTCCTCAACATTCAGTTCGGCTTTCTCAGCAATCTCTTCGATCTTCTCCTGCCGCGTCATGTCAACGGCTATTTCGGTTAAGTCGCGGATCATACTTTCCACATCGCGACCGACGTAACCGACCTCAGTAAATTTTGACGCTTCGACTTTGAGAAACGGAGAGTTAGACATACGCGCCAATCGCCGCGCAATTTCTGTCTTACCAACGCCGGTCGAGCCAATCATGATGATGTTCTTAGGCATAACATCAACGGCCATTTCCAGAGGTAGTTTCTGGCGGCGGATACGATTGCGCAACGCAACCGCGACCGCTCGCTTCGCATTGCGTTGGCCGATTACATGCTTGTCAAGTTCGGCGACGATCTGACGAGGAGTCATTTCGTCCAACCGAACTTCTTCGTCAACTTCTCCGGCCAGGTAAATAACCATATCTTAGCTGCTCACAGAATGATTGCGAATTGAGTCTCCATGTCTTCAAAAGTGACTATCAGGGATTATAGCTCTTCAACGACAATGTTTTGGTTTGAGTAGATACAGATCTCGCCGGAGACACGAAGCGCTTCAACGGCAATGTCGCGGGCTGACAAATCGGTATGCTTAATCAGAGCCCGAGCCGCAGCCAACGCATACGCGCCACCGGAGCCTATGGCGAGCACGCCGTCGTCCGGCGCAATCACGTCGCCATTGCCAGACAGAAGAAACGAACTCGTGTTGTCAGCAACAACAAGGAGGGCTTCAAGGTGTCGCAGGAGTTTATCTGTCCGCCATTCTTTGCTGAGTTCGATAGCGGCTCGCTCGAGATTTCCATGATACTGCTCCAGCTTGCTTTCGAAGCGCGTAAGCAACGAAAAAGCGTCTGCAGTAGCGCCCGCGAAACCAGCCAGGATACTGTCGTTGTAAAGACGGCGAACCTTTTTTGCACTTGCTTTCATTATGGTTTCGCCTAGTGTCACCTGTCCATCGCCAGCAAGAGCTACATGTCCGTCTTTGCGTACAAGCAGAACCGTCGTGCTGCGGATGCTGGAAGATTCTTTTCTCATTTCTGGCAAGGAGCACTATAGGAATTCGCCTGAATGTAAGTCAAGCAGCGGCCTTCCGAGTACACAAGCTGGGTCAGTCTAATGATCAAATCCAATCGCAAGAAAGCGCTGACCTAGACTTTGCGCTATGAGAGCCAACTCACCCCTGGGGGAACCCCACCGGCCGCGCGCGAGGGGCACACGGCGATCTACGACCCGGTGCGCGACCGCATGGTGGTGTTCGGGGGAGTCGCATACGACGGCGGCTACAACTACAGCAACGACGTGTGGGCGCTCTCGCTCTCGGGGAGTCCGGCGTGGAGCGCGCTCGCCCCGGCAGGGACCCCGCCATCCCCGCGCTATGGGCAGACGGCGATCTACGATCCGGTGCGCGACCGCATGGTGGTGTTCGGGGGAACCGACGACAACGCCTCGTGCAATGATGTG
>JBGPNE010000383.1:0-4099 GCA_041487335.1 Pyrinomonadaceae bacterium | reverse complement strand
CGACTTCGCCTCAGTGATATTCGGATCGCCGGAACAAAGAGACTAACGTTTGCAGATGTCGCGGCTGACTTGAAGAGTCAAAAGGCGAGCGCCCTGGGAATAATTCCATTCCTGGGCTATGGCCGTGGTTATACAAGTCTCACTCTGCTTGAACAGGACAGGCGGACCATTCGAGCTTACATGCGCGATTTGGGCTACCGCGGCGCGGAGGTCGAGGTTCGTCAGGGCGTCTCCCTCAACGGTGACAATCTGATCATTACTTTCAACGTTACTGAGGGTCCACTGACACGTATCGCCGGAGTCGAGGTTCGTGGGAATAAGATCTATACCGACCAACGTATAAGCAACGCGCTAAAAACTGTTATCGGCGCTCCCTACGCACGCTCGCAAGCTCGAGCGGATGAAGAGCAGCTGCTTGCGCTTTATGCGCGCCAAGGGTACGTGGACACACAGGTCGATTTTTCGATTGTTGAGCTTCCCAAAAAAGGTGACGACGAACAAGTGCGCCTGGTTTATTCAATAACCACCGAGGGCGACAAGGTTTTCATCAATCGAATCATAGTCAATGGCGTGACTGGTGATGCAAAAACACAGCGCACTAAGCGGGACGCAATCGTTCGCGCGATTCCTCTGGCCGAAGGGGGCGTGCTCCGCGCAGATAGAATTTCCGACAGCGAGCGCGAACTCTATCTGACAGATGCTTATCGCCAGGTCATCATCCGCACCGAGCCTGCTGGAGAGACATCTTCCGGCTTTAAGAAGAGTGACGTAATCATCGATGTTGAGGAAAAGAAACCGCGCGTAATGGATTACGGCGGCGGCTATTCGAGTGATACCGGGGCCCTGGGGCTGCTCGAGTTTAGTAACGTCAACTTGATGAATAAACTCCGCCAGGGAGCGATGCGATTGCGCGTCAGCAGTCGGCAGCAGTTGCTCCGGTTTGAATATCTTGATTCGCGCTTCGCAAGATTTGGCCAAAGACAGTTTGCGCCGCTGGCTGTCTCCGTTCAGTATCAGCGCGATTCGACGGTGACCCGCTTCTTTCGCTCAGCGATAGATCGCGGAACTTTTGGGATCGTTCAGCGCCTCGATGAGAAAGGAAATCCGATCGACGAGTTTGCCGCTAGAGTCAGCGAGCCGACAATCAATCGGTTTACGGCTGCGGTCGAGACCCAGCGCGTCCTTGATCCGAGGAGGCACACAATTGTGTTTGCGCGCTACAGCTACGAGGATGTTCGTCTATTTAATTTGCAGAGTCTTCTGAGAAGGCCGAGTTTGCAGCCCGACCGCGCCGTGCGGTTATCTCGCTTCGGCGCGTCATTTGTGCGAGATACGCGCGAAAGATGCGAACGTGGTTTGTTGGCAACGACTCGGACGCAGGAGGACGCTGAGGCGGGCCGCCCCGGCGAAATATGCCGCTACAACCAAATAGATGCGACGCGTGGTGACTTCTTCACGGTAGACTACGCCGTGGCACTGCGGCAGTTGGGCGGCAATGTTTCCTTCAATAAGTTTCAGACTAGTTACCGTCGTTATTACAAAGTCAACAGTCTGCGCGGTACCGTACTGGCAGGAAATGCCACGCTGGGGCTCGCGAATGTCTTTAATCCTCGCGACCGCGACGGGAATGGAAAGATAGATGAGATCGATCTAACTTTGCCGATCAGTGAAAGATTCTTCTCAGGAGGATCGACGACGCTGCGCGGCTTTGGCTTTGAGGAGGCCGGTCCGCGCCAGGTGGTGATTCCAGAAGGTATGTTTCGCGATCAGAACAAGAAACTTGTCTTGCTGAATCCGTTCACGGTGCCTGTCGGTGGAAACGCTCTCGCCGTGGTAAACCTTGAAGCTCGAATACCGATCACCAAGGCCCTCCAGGCAGTACCCTTTTACGATGGAGGAAATGTGTTTCGCCGGGTCGGTGATCTCTTCCATAAGCGAGACAACACACCGGTTCCTCCGGTTGACCTTTTGGCTGCCATCGATGCAGCAAACTTGCGCGCCCACTGGACGAACACGGTTGGACTTGGGTTCAGGATCCAGACTCCCTTTGGCGGCGCGCTCGCTATTGACTACGGTTATCTGCTCAACCCGCCGGAGTTTTTAATCCCACAGCGTGGTCCAAGCGGAAAAGACTTCGATGGCACGCCGGCAATATTTCGTCTCAACCGCGGCCACCTACATTTCCGGTTCACGCAAACGTTCTAAGCGCTTGGGAAAAGGGGAACCGGGAATGGGGGAACCAGGGAAGAAGGAAAAACAATAATGATGAACGTTGTGTTTAGTTGGAAAAGGAGAACCGTGGGACGCCGAATCCTGGTGATCCTCCTTGTTACCCTGTTCCCCTGTTCCCCGGTTCCTTTGTTCCCCGGTCTCTCCTGCTTCGGGCAAGAGGTCGTTGACAAGATGGTGGCGACGGTGAACGCCGGCGTTCAAACAGACTGCGGACCTACATGTTTGATCACTTATTCCGATCTGCTGTGGCAGTTGACGCTGCAACCAAACACACCCCTCATCAGTCCTAATTCGGATTCCCTGAATCGGACCCTGCGGCTGGTCATCGATCAAAGACTGATACTGCAAGAAGCAGAGAAACTACCGACTATTGCCCCGAGCGCTGAGGAGATTAAGAACGCGCGAGATGAGTTAGTCAGAGCGTTTCCGTCGCCAGCGGAGTTTCAGGAGCGACGCGAACGAGTGGGCTTAACCAGCGAAAAGTTGAACGAGATTGTGGAGCAACGGATCAAGATTGAGAAGTATCTCGATTTCCGCTTCCGCAATTTTGTCGTGTTAAATCAAAAAGAGGTTGCAGACTACTACCAGGACGTTTATGTTCCTCGTTTCCGGAGCCAGACTCCGGGAAGCATCGTGCCAACGTTAGAAGAGGCGCGCAAGCAAATCGAAGCAAAACTAAGGGAAGATAAGGTTGAGTCTGACACGGATGCTTTTTTGGATGGCGCGCGTGAACGGGCCGAGATTGTGACGCTGAATCCGGTATAAGGAAGTCTGGAGTCGAGAGTCAAAGACTCCTGAATTCAGACTCCAGGCTCCTGACTAAACTCCATGGTTCGTGACAGAGAAAAGAGACCGCGGATTGGGCTGGCGCTATCTGGAGGCGCAGCGCGAGGCATTGCTCACGTTGGCGTTTTGCGAGCCCTCGCTGAGCACGAGATTCCGATTGATTGCATCGCCGGCACTTCTGCCGGTTCACTGGTCGGTGGCGCGATGGCTTCTGGCATGCCCGTCTCCGAGATCGAAGCCATTGGCAGAAGTCTTCGCTGGCGTGATGTCGGTCGCATGACAATGTCTCGCATGGGTATCCAAAGTAACGAGCGGCTTGAACGTTATCTGAGAGCGCGTCTGCCTGTAACTCGTTTTGAAGAGTTGCCAATTCCCTTTGCTGCCGTAGCTACTGACCTGCACTCAGGCAGCGCTGTGATCATGCGAGACCAGGGCGACGTACCATTTGCGATTCGCGCAAGCTGCGCAATTCCTGGCTGGTATGTTCCTGTTACCGATGAACACGGCAGGCAACTGGTCGATGGAGGCCTCATTGCCAACATTCCTTCAGGCGTTGCCCGTTCTCTTGGCGCTCATATCGTCATTGCGGTCGACGTTAATGCCGAAGGCGCAAAGTTTCTGGGACCTTCACTATCGATCATCAGTGTTGTGCTGCAGTCAATGCTGTTGGTACAGAGAACCGCGTCCTTACACCAGCTTGAAGAGGCTGACCTGATCATAAAACCGCTGCTGGGCCACATTCGCTGGGACGAAATGAGCCGGGCCGACGAATTGATCGCCGCCGGTTACGATGCCGCAGTTGCGAGTGTGCCGGAGATCAAAGCCTTGATCGAAGCCGCCGTAAGGTCTTCGCCTAAGTGGTATCAGCTTCGCCGCCGGAAAGAACTTCGCACCAAACGGCCCATCACCTCTCCTTAGCTTTGAGATCCACCCGGTTCCGCCAGCAGTAGAGCCTCTTGTGAAAACTCAATTACAGAACCGCGAGCGGACCGGGGTCCCCAGGCGGGCAGCCCGCATGGGGTGGTGGTAGCGACCGGATCCTACACTCAACCGGCTTGGTACTGTCGGACATTTCTCGTTG
>JBGPNE010000382.1:0-4105 GCA_041487335.1 Pyrinomonadaceae bacterium | reverse complement strand
CTGTGTGGGCGGCACGAAAATACACGCTCGATGGACGACTGGGCGACACGTGGGTAACTGTGCGCTGGATTACAGGGATCGTTGGTCTCCTGGGTATCGCAGCCGTAATGACTTACCCAGGGCGCAAGCTGGTGTACAGACACCGCGCCGGCCCACTTCGTTACTGGCTGCTGGCCCATGTCTATCTCGGGGTTATTGCCGGCGTCTTGCTGCTGTTGCATGGGGGAAGCGGCTCGGGCGGTCTGCTCACCTCGGCTTTGATGGTTTCGTTTGACATGGTGATTCTTTCCGGACTGTTCGGCGTTTCCTGCTATATCATCGTCCCTCGTATCATGACGAGCATCGAAGGTGACCCGTTGTTGTTTGAAGATCTGAAAGCGCGTCGCGAAGAGTTGCGCGAGACACTCGCGTTGATCGACACCAGCGACATGGAACTGCGCCGGTTAATCGAAGGGAAAGTGCGCCGGCGATTCCTCTCGTTATCATACCTGCTGCGGCAGTACCTGCGCCGCGAGCCCCTGTCGACTCTACTAGCCGAGGCGCGCGAGGAGTTTGAGATTGAAGCAGCTCCCCTGAGTAACCCGAAAACTCACCGTCAGTTGATCGAGGCGGTCGAAACAACCGCCACATTGAGGCGCGTTGATTCACTCATTTATCTGCATCAACTGCTCAAGCTGTGGCTCGCTCCGCATGTCGTATCCTCGGCGCTGATGTTGGTACTGATGGCTGTGCACATCATCCAGGTCGTCTTTTTCGCAGGCCGGTAGCCCAGAATGAACGAGCAAGCTAGTACTTTTATTATTGTTCGTGAAGATCGGGGGGTCGATCCGACGACTCTGATTGCGGAAGGATTGAGGATCGGGCGCGCTCCTGGCCGCGATCTTTTGCTCAATCACCCAACCGTCTCGCGCTTGCATGCCGGCATAAAAGAGATCAAAGGGCGTTTTTATCTTTTCAATCTCAGCCCTTCGAATTCGACCACGCTCAATGGCAGATTGGTTGCGCTCGAAGAGGCCCAAGCGCTCGCCAGCGGTGATGAGGTGCGCATTGGTCCGTTTTTCCTTCGCGTTGACCGCAAGGGTGAAGCGCTGGAGATCACCGTTACTCTGCAATTCGGCCTTCGCATCGGGGAGGTTGAAGCCCGAGGAGAAGCGCCGCTTGTGCAGCCGATCGCAAGACAGGCAGCGGCGGCGCCTGCGCCAAGCGACGTGGCGCAAGCTCTCGATCTTTTCTGGGGTAAGCGAACGCGAGAAAAGGCGGGGCGCCTGTCACCACTTCATCCGCTCCGGCCGCCGCGACTAGGAAAGGCCCGGTTTAACTGGACGCCGACCCGCGACCTCGTGCGTCCGTGGCCGTTCTCGGTTTTCCTGTGGTCGATAGTGGTGCTGGGAGCTTTGTCAATTGGCGCGGCCTTTTTGTACACGTCTGCCTATTCGCCGGCGCCAGTCTCGGATTCGCACGAACGTATGAATCTCACTCTGACCCCGGCCATAGCGAAACGACCAAACGCAGGTTCGTGCACAACCTGCCATTCGCTGCGGAGCGGCATGGAGGCACGCTGTGCGTCTTGTCACGAGACCGAAGTCTTCGTTGCAACGTTCAGCAGACCGCATGCCGATGCGGCCGTAGGGTGTATCGACTGCCATGCAGAGCATAGAGGAAAAGACTTCAGGCCTCTGCTCGCGGCTTTGAATTCTTGTACCCGGTGTCATGACGACAAAAACAAGAAGACTTACAAGGGCAAGACGGTCGGCACTCCACATGGCGGAACGGTAGGCTACCCGGTGGTGGCCGGCGAGTGGAAGTGGAAGGGTCTGGATGCGGACGAACTCGCGGAAAAACCCAAGATTGCGGCCCTGCGCCTGCCTACTGATAGCGAGCGGCAATGGCGCAGCAAACAATTTCACGCGTTGCACCTTTACCGTGTGCGCGCGACTGGCGGCGTGACAGGCGTCGCGGATCCGGGAACCGGTTCGGCCAAGGTGCTTTCATGTTCGAGTTGTCACCGCTCTTTCAGTCCAATTGATCGAGAATATCCGCGCCGGACTTGTGGTGAATGCCACAACGGTCTGATCGATGCTACCGGACATACGTTGATTGCTGCGGGCGTTCCCAACTGCGTATCCTGCCATGTTCAGCACGTCACGGATAAACGCCTGTGGAAACCGGATATGCTGGTAGATGCTGTACAACAGGCGGCAGGGGAAAGGTAAATTGGCAGCTTATCTTGGAAGCTGAAATCTATTATGACCGCACGTTCTGAAGCAACGCTGTCGTGAGGGTGTCCGCAACGGAGGCGAAAGAGCTGGCTATAGCTCTGATGTGACCGATGAAAAAGTCGCAACTATTCTTAATCATCGCCCTGATGACAATGCTTCTGGCTATCAACCTGATCTCAGAAGATAAGACCAAGAGCTATTTTGGCGGTTTGCCGTGGTACGGCTGGGCCGGAATCAGTGTCTTTTTGGTAGTTGCGGGTTTCGGATTTGCCTGGCGCGATGCAGAACGCGCCCGCCGCCTGCTGGAAGAGCCCGTCGTGCCGCAGAAGGACGACAGTGACCAGGTTTCGATGATCTCCGAGGAGGACCTCGAGCGCCTCGATCCTGACAGGCCCGATTACCCTCATCCGGTAATCTTTCCCGAGCGCTGTATTGGATGTCACGCGTGTGTTGATGCGTGCCCGCACGATGTGCTGGCGATCGTTAACGGGATCGCGTCGCCGGTGGCTCGCGATCAATGCATGGAAGACACAGCTTGTCAGGTAGAGTGTCCGGTTAATCCCAAAGCCTGCATCGTCGTCAACACGACAAAGAAGATAAAGCCTCGTCCCGTCCCGGTGCGCGATCCTTCGTTTATGACCAACGTCCCCGGAGTTTACATCATTGGCGACGTGTCCGGGACGCCGCTGATAAAAAACGCGGCAAACGAAGGAGCAGACGTAATCAAGCACATCGCGCATGAGCTCAACAACGGAGCGGGGGCTGAGCCAAAAGCCGAAGTTGACGTGGTGATAGTCGGCATTGGGCCCGCCGGTCTTTCCGCTGCCATTGCTGCAAAGCAGTTCAAGTTAAGATACGTCGGGATCGAGCAAGACAAGGTTCTGGCGACGATTGATGCATATCCGAGGGGCAAATACGTTTTCTTTAAACCTGAAACCATGGACTCTCACGGCGCGATTGAAGTCAACGGACCTGGCGAGCAGCGTGAAAAGATACTCGATTCCTGGACGGGGGCAATGAAGACTAACGGCGTCGTAATCAACGAAGGAGAGAGTTGTAAATCCGTCAAAAAGGCCGAAGACGGCGATTACTTTGTCGTCCAAAGTGAAAAAGGTCTCGCGCGAGAGAAAGCCAGTTATCGCGCACGACGGATCGTGCTTGCGCTTGGCAACCGCGGCACGCCGATGAAGTTGAGAGTGCCTGGAGAGGAAATAAAAATCACGCGAGATGGGCGCACCGAAGACAAGGTTAATTACAAACTGACTGACCCGGAAGTGTACAAGAAAAACCGGGTTATCGTCGTCGGCGCTGGAAACTCTGCGATTGAAGCCGCGGTCGATCTCGTTGCCAGGCGAAACGGTGATCAGATTACTTTCCGTAGTGACGATGAAATCAACGAGGTCGCTCTGGTTATACGTAGCGACATGAAAAACGATCTGAAGTTTCTTAACAAGCTGCAGGTTTACCAGTGCATCGACGAAGGAAAGGTAAAGGCATACTTCGGGACAGCGATCAAAGAGATAGGAGATGCGGAAGTAGTTTTAATGAACGCGCGGACGGGCGAAGAAAAGATGACCTTACCCAATGATTACATCTTCGCGATGATCGGCGGCGACCGTCCCACCAAGTTTCTGGAATCGATCGGGATCAAGATTGCCTGAAATAGATTTTTTGCAGCCTGTGCCTATCGAAAATTCAATCTGACATCACAAGATCCGCTTCCGCAGCTCCAGCAGCAGCTCCCTTGCTTCTTGGGGTGAGAGGGTCTCAACGCGCGCGTCGCGCATCTCTTCGATGATCTTTTGATTTGCGAGGTCGAAGAGCGAAACCTGCGCTGCAATCTTTCTGCGACCTGCGCGTTTCGCCGCGGCCGAGAGTGCGTCGTT
>JBGPNE010000381.1:0-4108 GCA_041487335.1 Pyrinomonadaceae bacterium | reverse complement strand
GGATCCTTGTTGATTAGCAGTAAACTCCATAGACCGTCCGGACGGTGAACCGAATATGCACTGAGCAGCGATTCGCCCTTCCTGTGCCGCAAGTTCAAACTAACTGAATAGATCTCGTGCCACCCGTCTGACGGCTTGACCCACTCTTGCGTCAGCAGCCGCACTCCAAAGTAGGTGGCGAAGCGATAGGTGATGTCCCCGTCGCTATTCATTGAGAACAGCATGTTGTTCCCGGCGGTGCAATCTCTGTCGCGCGCGATTTGGCCGGGAGTGTAGCCGTAAAGAAAGGCCTGATCGCCCCCCAGCGTCAAAAAGTTTCCAACGATATCGGCATTCAGCAGCGCTCCTTCGATCCCGATTTCCGCCCGGCTGGCAAATGCGGAGTAGCCATATTCCGAGATGATCCAGGGAATCTTTCGTGAGAGTCCGCGCCGCGCCATATCTTTCAAAGCCGACGACATCATTCCGGTTGCCTGTGCCAATTGAGGTGGCGCCGGATCGCAGACATCGTCGAAGGGATACCACTCAAAAGAGAAGAATGAATAGTCCCGGCCGTGATCATGGGCTTCCAGGTACTGAAGAAACCGTCTGAGCCAACCGCTGTTGCCCAGTTTCACCGCCCGCTTAGTTTGGTCTGGTAGAATCTCCTGAAAACTTGGACCACCGAGTTGCAGCTGCGGAGCTGCTTTGTGAAGCGCATCGGCAAACTGAAGATACAGCGCGCCGTAGTCCTCGGGAGTTACGTATTGACCATCAGGCTCTTCGCCTAATTCAACACGCTCGACCGGATAGCCTTTCGACCGCAAATACTGAATCTCGGCTGCCGCATTCTCTGGCGTGTCATAGAGCAATCCAGTTGGCGTCAGCATCGGCAGACCATTCGTCAGACCACTCTGAAAGATTCGATCAAAGCCTGGTTGCTCCGCTCCTTCGTCGAGATCAATCTCGCGATGCCAGGGATCGGTTGAAGAAACATAGAAAACAGTTTGTTTGTCATGGTCCGCTGCGTGGCGAATTTCGTCATGAAGGCGGCACCCCAAGCGAGCTGCCCGCTTGGGGACCCCGCGAAGGTCGCTTTTTGGTTCGGTCATACCAAGGTAGACTTCGCGCATCGCCCAGCCCAAGCGGTCGCGAACATCAGTGGGAGTCGCAGCGGTTCTCCCGGAAGCCTCGGTCATCAGGATACGGACAAAACGGGCTTTGATTGGCACTGCCGAAAGTTTGATCAGAACTTCACCGCCCGCGCGATCCACGACTTTACCGCGCGGGAACGTTTGCCACATGCCCGGCGGGTTGAAGCTAATATCGCTTATGTCATCGAAGTTGGCGTATTGAATTTCGTACCTGGTGGCGAAGGGAAACCCCCAAAACAACCGAATCGCATCAACCTTCTTCGGAGAGCCAAGGTCGATAACTATCCACTGCGGGTGTTTGATATTGGGCTCACCGGTGAAGTGTTGGTCCAGATACGGATTGCTCTTCCAGTAACTTGTTGTGTCGCCGTCGTCGAGGCGTGAATAGCCTTCGTTATCGGCCTGGTCGATGGTATTTCCGCGGCGCGGAAGCTTGTAGCCATAAGAGACCAGGATGGGATCGTCTGATTTGTTGTCTGAAGTCCAATACCCTTGTTTGTCTTCCGGCTCACTCCAGGTACCTCGAGGATTCCAGTGCCAGGCATCGATCGCCAGCTCGGTGCGCAGACGGTAGGTGAGTGACTTGAAGCCCGCGGACAGCATTGCCTGGATATTCGCGGGCGTAAGTTGCCGCTCAGTATCGCCCTGATCGTGTCCGTCCACGCCCGCCCCCAGCGCGTGAGCAGGGAGAAAGGTGTGCACTGGACGCCCAGGCCTGAATCGAACCGTGACCCTCACATCGTTTCTGCGTGCAGCGAGCGGCTGGGCAGCGAGTGGGTTGATAGTAAGAGCGAGCAGAATGAGCCCAGAGGCAATACGCCTTGCCATCGCGAATATGCAGAGCAACTGACTAATAGCAATAACCCTCAATGCTTAAATATTACCGCACAATCTGAAGCTCACCGGGGAAGATGTCGCGCTGCGCCGCGTTTTCTGATATTTAATTAGCAGCATTTCAGTCCCGGCTTCAATTCCACACTAGGGATCTTGTAGATCTATGAGTTCCAGAATAGTGCGCGCGCCCCGGGGCGCCAAATTAAATTGCAAAAGCTGGCATCAGGAGGCAGCGCTGCGTTGCCTGATGAACAATCTTGACCCGGATGTCGCCGAGCGGCCAGACGAACTCATCGTTTATGGCGGGGCCGGTAAGGCGGCCCGCAACTGGCGGGCATTCGATGCGATAGTCCGAGAGCTGCAAGAGCTGGAGAATGACGAAACCTTACTGGTCCAGTCTGGCAAGCCCGTGGGAGTGTTTCGCACGCACGAATATGCGCCGCGAGTTTTGATTGCCAACTCCAATCTGGTGGGCGCCTGGGCCAACTGGGAACACTTTCATGAACTTGAACGCCGCGGGCTAATGATGTACGGACAGATGACTGCGGGTAGCTGGATCTACATTGGCACACAGGGCATCGTGCAGGGAACCTTTGAAACGTTTGCCGCCATGGCCGACAAACATTTCGGCGGCGACCTTAGTGGCAGGCTCGTCGTGTCTGGTGGCATGGGAGGTATGGGTGGCGCGCAGCCGCTGGCGGCAACTCTGAACGGTGCCGTGTTTCTCGGTATCGAAGTGGATCCCGCGCGCATTGAGCGTCGTGTGCGCACCGGTTATTGCGATCGGATGGCGCTGGATCTCGATGAGGCTCTCGACATCTGTGAAGACGCACGCGAACAGAAAGTTGCGGTCTCTGTCGGACTGGTTGGCAACTGCGCTGAAGTGCTTCCTGAGATTGTTCGGAGAGGTATCAGGGTCGACGCTGTCACCGATCAGACTAGCGCGCATGACTCGCTGAACGGTTATGTTCCCAGTGGCTTAACGCTCGCAGAGGCCCTGGAACTACGACGAACGGATGCCCCTCGGTACATAGATCGCGCGATGCAGTCCATGGCGCGACATGTAGCAGCAATGCTCGCTCTTAAACGCGCCGGCGCCGTGGCGTTTGATTACGGCAACAACATACGCAAGCAGGCGCTTGATGCGGGATGTACAGATGCATTCGAGATCCCCGGGTTTGTGCCCGAATACATCCGACCGTTATTTTGCGAGGGCAAAGGGCCGTTTCGCTGGGTGGCGCTTTCGGGTGACGCGAGCGATATTCAAAAGACCGATGACCTCGCCCTGGAACTATTTCCCGAAGACCCGACATTGAATCGCTGGCTGCGGCTGGCACGGGATCGCGTACAGTTTCAAGGGCTGCCAGCGCGCATTTGCTGGCTGGGTTATGGTGAGAGAGCCGAGATGGGCGAGGCTATAAACGAGTTGGTCAAGCGCGGAGATTTGCAAGCGCCGATTGCTATCGGCCGCGATCACCTAGACGCTGGTTCCGTGGCTTCACCTTTCCGCGAAACTGAAGGAATGAAAGATGGCTCCGACGCGGTCGCGGATTGGCCAATTCTGAATGCGCTGCTGAACACCGCGAGTGGCGCCAGCTGGGTTTCATTTCATCACGGTGGCGGTGTGGGTATCGGCTATTCGCTTCACGCGGGCCAGGTGTCTGTCGCTGATGGTACAGCTGAAGCTCGAAAGCGGCTCAATCGCGTGCTCACAAACGATCCTGGCATTGGCGTCGCGCGACACGTTGATGCGGGATATGAGGAGGCAGAAGAGACCGCGCATGAGAAGGGGATCCAGATTCCCATGCTGGGGCCGGACTGATGAGCAGCATGTTTTACATCTCGCTCATTTGTGAAGGTTGGTAATCGAGAACCGCATGGACTTGGCCCCTTCCTTAGAGGCAAAGCCCTGCAGGTGGTGCTGACCCGCCCCGACGTTAAATAGACTAATCTCCTGGGGAAGACTGCATTGCTCAACTTCGCAATTCAAACAGCACGCGATGCCGGACGCATTCTCGTTGAGCGTCTGGGGCGGGCTTTGCAAGTGTCAAACAAAGGTGACATCGATCTTGTCACTGAAGCCGATCTTGCCTCAGAAAAGTTAATCATCGAAAGAATCAGGTCTCATTATCCGCGACACG
>JBGPNE010000380.1:0-4122 GCA_041487335.1 Pyrinomonadaceae bacterium | reverse complement strand
GGCTCAGTCTTCACATCGCCCGAGGTTTTGATGATCTCGATGCTGACATCAATTGCAGGATCCGCAAACGCGAGCTTTGCTTTGACCCATTCTGCTTGCGTGAGCGCAAGCTTAGAACCACGTGAGCCGATGACAAAACTATCTTTCATCTTCCATTGCGATAGAAATTATTCTTCGAGGCCGAAGATTTCACGCCATGCTTGTATGGTATCAGGGTCGCTAGTGTCATAAGAGCGTCGCAGATGACTCAAGACGGGATGGGAGATCTTGTTGACCGTGGACAGCAGCAGCGACTCAATGGCGTTTTCCTGTTCTGGTGTCAGTGGGCCGAGTCGATTCCGCTGGCGCGTCATCTCAAGCCGAGCTATATCCTGAAGCTTTTGACGAAGCGCGCCTATCGTTGGACCGATGTCCAGCGCCCGCAGGGCTTGCTGGAACTGCATGATTTCCGATTCGACGATCAACTCCGCGCGTTCGGCTTCACGCTCGCGCTCGCGAATGTTTGATGAAATAACCGACTCAAGATCATCAATGTCAAAGACGAACACGTTGGGAATCTTGCCAATTGCGGGATCGACGTTTCGTGGCACGCTGATATCGATAAAAAATGCCGGACGATTGCGCCTTCTTTCGAGCGCCTCGCGGGCCATTTGTGCTGTGATTACATAGTCACTGGCTGCGGTTGAGCAGATGACAATATCTGCTTCGGCAAGATGACTGGAAAGTCTATCAAAGTCGACTGCCTCTCCACCAAACTCCTTCGCCAGTCGCTGGGCTGACTCTTCCGTCCGATTGGCAATCAGCACCCGTGCTACGCCGGCGTTGAGCAAGTGGCGCGCAGAGAGTTCGGCCATTTCGCCGGCACCAATCAGCAGCACCGTGTGGCCCTTTAACGAGTTGAAAATCTTCTTACCGAGTTCTACTGCCATGTAGCTGATGGAAATCGCGTTCGCTGCAATACCCGTTTCAGTGCGGACCCGCTTGGCAACACGAAATGCATGATGCACGAGCCGGTTGAGCACACGGCCGGCCGTGCCCGCCTCGAGAGCCAGTGAATACGCACGACGCACCTGTCCTAAGACCTGGGGCTCGCCCACGACCATTGAATCCAGAGACGAGGCCACGCGGAAGAGATGCCGAACCGCCTGATCATCAGTGTGACTGTAGATATGTTTGTGGAAGAAATCGCTGGGGAGGCTTCGTGATTGGCTGAGGAGATCGGTGATGCGGTCGATGCCCTCTTGAAGTCGCTCTTTGGCAGTTTCCGTCAATACTTCTACCCTGTTACAGGTTGAAACAATTAGACCCTCGCGCACGACCTCACCGTCCACAAGTGTGCGCAGCCCTTTGGTGCAAGCTTCTTCCGAAAAAGCCAGAAGCTCTCGCAGCTCAACGGGCGCGCTCTTGTGATTAACTCCGATTAGAACTATGGACATTCGCCTTGGCTATTGCTCAGTTCGTCATTACTGGTCTTTAGTACGAAGCAACCGGCGAGAGCAGATTGCTGTTATCCGAATACGTGGTAGCCTCCCATTAGTCTTGCGCCAAAAAACGTGCACAAAACCAGCGCAAATCCCGCGACACCCATCCACGCAGCCCTCCGGCCCCGCCAGCGGGCGCTTGACCGGTACGTAATCAACAGGAGATAGAGCAGCCACGTCAGTACTGCAAAGATCTCTTTCGGATCATTGTGCCATAGACGGCCATCGCGCGACGACGCCCACAGCATGCCCGTAGCAATTCCTATCGTCAACAGAGTCAAACCGATTGCCGCCGCGCTCGTGGCAATCTCATTCACAATGGCCAATGAAGGAAGACGGTGGAAGATTGCGCTGAAAGTCTTCAGCTTCAACTCTCTCTCTTGCAGAAGATACATAACGCTGGCGATGAAAACGACGAAGAAGGCGGCGTAGGCAAATAGCAGCAGCGTTGTGTGAACTGGAAAGAGCCAGGTGGCGGAAAGTCCCCTGGCCTCCACCGTTCCGTTTGATTCCGATCGAATCAGGATAGCGATAAAGGTCAAGACCGAGATTAAAGGTAATATGAAACTACCGAGCGCTGTGGCGCGATATCGGTAAAGCACCAGAACATAACTCGCGACCAGCGTCCACGCAAGAAAGGAGAGAGTTTCGCGCAAATAGAAGAGCGGATAGTGACCATCGATCGCCCAGTCTGCTATCAAGGCCCCCGTGTGCAGGACGAATCCTGCAGCCATGGACCATTCGGAGACGCGTTGCAGCGAGCGGCGTTTGTTGACAAACGCGAGCAGCGCATGAATTGCAGCGACAACGTATGCTGCGAGCACGGCCAGGAGTAGGGATCTCATTACTTGAAAAGGACTCTCAGCGACACTGATATTCTAGTTTACGTAATCGCAGCCAGCAAGTTAACCCTTCCACCAGGGTGGGATTCAGCTGGCGTTGCCAGCGTCAATAGTAAACGTTATTCTTGCAACCAACATCGTAACTGCGCGTCCCAAAGAGTCCCGCGGAATCTAACCTGAAGGTTTCGAAACTGACGGAGAAGATCATGGTTACCGAGACACAGCGTCTTTGCCTGATTGGGCTGATGTGTATCACCGTTCTTGTTACTATTATCGACCAAACGCCCGCCCAGTCTCAGAAGCGCAAGACGACGACAGAAGCCGAACCGAGGCGGAAAGCGACACCTCGACCATCGCCAGGCCGGGAACAGTCTCCGGGTGACGCCCAGCAGGAAGTTGAAACCCTGAAGATCGATACAAACCTGGTGACGGTTCCGGTTATCGCCACTGATATCAACGGAATCTATGTTCCGGATCTTCGGCAGGGTGAATTCAACGTCTGGGAAGAGGGTGCCAAACAGGAGATAGCATTCTTCGCCACTGTGAGTGCGCCATTTCACGTCGTACTGATGCTGGATACTAGCGCCAGCACGCAGGACAAGCTGGGTTCAATTCAGCGAGCAGCAGTCGCGTTTGTCGAGCAGTTGCAGCCGGCGGATCGAGTGAAAGTAATCTCGTTTGACAATCAGGTGAATGATCTCAACGACTTCACAAATGATAGAGCGGGGTTGAAGGAGGCGATTTACAAGACCAGACCGGGACAGGGCACAAAGCTCTACGATGCTCTTGAGCTGGCGCTTAACTCGATCAGGAGAATCGAAGGGCGCAAGGCAATTGTATTGTTCACGGATGGAGTGGATTGGCATAGCGATCAGGCCTCTTTCGACAGCACGCTGCGCGGCCTGGATGAAGAGGGAGTGATCGTTTACCCGATTCGCTATGACACTCGTGAGGAGACCGAGCGCATAGCCCGGCAGCAGGCGGAAGATCAGGGTCCGCAACTACCAACTATCGGCGTCATACGAACACCACCGACCGGAACCACGGTGCCAACCTTTCCCAGTGACGATCCGGATTCAGTTCCGACCTCCGGAACACGCAGCAGGACTGGACCCCTTGGTTTGCCCTTGCCCTCTGAGATCTTGAGAAGACGGAGGAGCAGTGATCCAAATGCAGATCCAAATCGACTGCCTCAACCCGGTGGTATCCCTCCAGCGACAGGGCCCACTGGCAGATGGCCCGATGGGCGAAATGATCCTGGTTCTACGAATGGTAGAACAGCCAGACGGAGGGATGATTCGATCAGCGCGATGCTCGACCAGCTTTACATAACCGCTGACGGTTATCTGAAAGAACTGGCAAACAAGACCGGAGGACGTGTCCTGAGGGCTGACACGCTAGGCTCGTTGCCCGACGCCTTTGCAAAAATCGCGGCAGAGCTGCGAACGCAATACGCGCTCGGTTATTATCCTTCAAACAAGGCGCGCGATGGCCAATATCGGAAGATCAAGGTTAGTAGCACACGCAAAAGCGTAATCGTCCGGGCCCGCCCTGGTTATCGGGCGCCGAGCGGCGAGTGAGTCCAGAACAAACGAATCGCGAGCTGATAGCCAGGCACTGGTGCACTTTGTCACGACGGCAGCGGAGTCAATCAACTACAGAACCGAGGAGCGGACCGGGGTCCCCAGCCGGGCAGCCCGGCTGGGGTGGCGGTAGCGACCGGGTCCAAGTCGCGCGTCCACTCGACCGCAAAATGACTGGATTTCACATCGCCTGAGTGAGAAACTGCAAGACCCGGT
>JBGPNE010000379.1:0-4135 GCA_041487335.1 Pyrinomonadaceae bacterium | reverse complement strand
CACGCCATCAAACCGGCCTTTGAGCTTCTTGACGGTTGGGTGACTCGAAGCGTCTACAGGTTTCGGGCCTTCCTCTTTCTTCTTGACGGGAGCCTTCGACGCACCTGGCGCTACTGCGGGCGTTTGACTTGCTGCTTTTTCGCTTAAAGATTCTTTGACTGCAGCGACACGAGTCTTAGCCTGCTCGACCATCGCAGCCTTTTCCTCGTCGGCTCCGGAAGCTGCGGCTGCGGGAGGAATAACCGAGGCCGGTGGTGTTGCAGCCGTATCGTCCCGCTTTGATGCGTTTGGCTCACTCAGCGGAAGCGTTTCTGGCTCCTTCTTATCTTCTGCCATAGGGTTCGCTTAGTACGGTCACACCCTGACTCAAAAATGCGCTCCCGCCTCCGGCCGGAGTCGCGCAACAACTTCGCGCTGAAGTGTTAATGATACAGAAGGACGGCAAAAGTGGATTTAAACACGCGATTTATTTACTGTCAACCAACTTGGTTTTGTTCCTTCGAGGCCCGAACTGCCGCGCAACTGGAGCTGAGCGCCCAACCAACCAACTTGACGGGACGAGTCTGCGACCCCTATCATGACTTGTTTGGAATAGGACGCTTTAGTCTCTCTTAGGCGAGGAACTGAGAATAATGAAACCAGGAATTCATCCCGAGTACAATGAGATCACAGTGACCTGCGCGTGCGGTGAGAGCTTCAAGTCCCGTTCGACCAAAAAGGGCGACCTTCACGTGGAAATCTGCTCGGCTTGCCATCCGTTTTTCACGGGCAAGCAAAAGCTGGTCGACACGGCAGGGCGCGTCGATCGCTTTAACAAGCGCTACGGCAAGAAGACAACACCCGATGAGACTGCCGCAACGCAATAAGTTTGAAAACTTCAAGCAATAAGTCTCATTGGAGAGTTCGAGCAAATTGGACCTGAATAAGCACTAGTAGCAACCCAGAACCAGACGCCGGCGTTATACTCCTGCGGTCGCGACTTGGGCATCAAAGGCACCGGCGACCGCTAGTAGACGGCGGCGTTACTGTTTGGAAACGAGGTATCGAGTGCCAGGTGACAGGTGGCGGATTTGACAACTCAAACAAGCACCTGACACTCGGCACCGGTACCTAAGAAGGCTGCTAAAAAAGGGACTGAAAAGTTGAGTACAAACGAAAGAGACTTAATAGTCGGTGGCCAGGCCGTTATAGAAGGCGTAATGATGCGCACGCCCAATGCTTATGCGGTCGCGGTGCGCAAAGCGGATGGGACCATCGTCAATACGGCTGCGCGTCTGCCGAAGTTAAGCGACAAATATCCGATTCTCAAATTGCCTGTATTGCGTGGCAGCGCGGTGCTGGTGCAATCGATGGGTCTGGGAATCAAGGCGCTGAATTATTCAGCCAATGAAGCGTTTGCTGATGCTCACGAGGCTGAAGCCGCTGAGGTGGAGTTTGCCCTTACGACCGCCGTCATTGAGGGCGAAGGTGACTTTGCTGGCGTCACGGGCGCCCTACCCGGGCTCTTCCCTGTTCCAACCCAGAAGCGAGCCAAAGATGAGATGAAGAAAGGTGGAACTGCAGCCGCGGCCGGATCGATCATCTTCGCGCTAATCTTTAACGTCTTGCTGTTTGTCGCCGCGCCGCTATTGTTGACGAACGCACTGTTCATTGCCGCTGGTTGGGCCCCGTCACCAAGCACGGCGGTGGCTTCTTCGGTGACGCGAACCCGAGGTCAAGATGCGAGCAGTGGTCCAAGCGCAGATGCGAGCAATCCGGCTTCAGGCGAAGTATGGTACACGCAAGCGTGGCGGACGGTTCGCACATATCTGCATCCGGTGCGACCGTCGATTACGTTCAACTTGATCGACGGCGTCATCCGTATGACGTTTTTCCTGACTATGATCTTCAGTTTCTCCTTACTGAAGGATATCAGGCGCGTGTTTGAGTACCACGGGGCCGAACATAAAACGGTGTTCACCTGGGAAGCTGGCTTGCCTTTAACGGTTGAAAACGCGCGACCGCAACCGCGACAGCACCCACGCTGCGGCACGAGCTTTTTGATGGTGGTGATGCTGGTATCGATCGTGTTGTTCTCGGTCATCAAGTTTGATTCGCTGCTTCATAACTTTCTGGTGCGCATCGCGCTGATTCCGCTCGTTGCCGGGCTTTCGTACGAGATCATTCGGCTGTCGGCGAAAAAAGAGAGTGGCTGGGTATTCAAGCTGGTCACGCGTCCGGGCGTGTGGCTGCAAAACATTACTACTCAAGAGCCCGACGATCTGCAGCTCGAGGTTGCGATTGAGGCGCTGAAGGAATCCCTCAAGCTCGAGCCGCAGCCTGCGGAAGCGGTGCTTGTGCCCCTGTCGTGAGGAGATGTTCAGACCTTTTAGGCTGCGGCACGCTAAAGCGTGAACTCTAAACAAAGAACTATGCTACAGAGACTGGAACAGATAGAAGCGCGTTACGAAGAGCTCGCAAATGAACTCTCATCGCCTGAGTTGCTTGCTGATCAGACGGCTTACACAAAGGCTGCGAGGCAACACAGGAGTTTGGGCGAGATAGTCGAGAAGTATCGTTCGTGGAAGACTCAAAAAGAAGAGCTATCGGGTGCGCGCGAGCTCCTGGATACCGCTGACGATGAAGAGATGCGCGAAATGGCGCGTCTGGAAATCGAGGAGCTTCAAGAGAAAATGGAAACGACTGAGAGGGATTTGAAACTTCTTCTCGTTCCGTCGGATCCAAATGACGAGAAGAATGTGATTGTTGAAATCCGTGCGGGTACAGGCGGTGACGAAGCAACGCTGTTTGCCGCCGAGATGCTCAGGATGTATGGCCGCTACGCCGAAAGGCAGGGCTGGCGTTTTGAGATTCTCGACGCGTCCGAGTCCGGCATCGGCGGTATCAAGGAAGCAATTGCCTTAATTGAGGGCGACAAAGTCTATTCGAAACTCAAGCACGAATCGGGAGTGCATCGCGTGCAGCGCGTGCCGCAAACTGAAGCCAGCGGACGAATTCACACTTCAGCGATTACGGTGGCCATTCTTCCGGAAGCAGAAGAGGTTGACGTAAAGATCGATCCGAAAGATCTGCGCATCGACACTTTCTGTTCATCGGGTCCGGGTGGCCAGTCAGTTAACACTACCTACTCCGCGGTGCGAATCACTCACCTGCCAACCAACGTGGTCGTATCCATGCAGGATGAAAAATCGCAGATCAAGAACCGCGAGAAAGCGATGCGAGTCTTGCGCGCACGTCTGCAAGAGATTGAGGAACAGAAGCAGCACGAGGCTGTTGCCAGCGAGCGGCGGTCCATGGTTGGCTCGGGAGACCGCTCGGAAAAGATCCGCACCTACAACTTCAAAGAGAACCGGGTTACCGACCATCGCATCGGCCTCACCATCCACCAACTGGATCAAGTGATGGAAGGTAACCTCGACGAGATCATCCAGGCCCTCATCACACACGATCAGGCCGAAAGACTGAAATCCGAGGCTGTTGCAGCGTAGGGGCTCCGGGAGTTAGACTTGCCCCGCAGGAATAGGGATATGAGCTCAGGACACAAACCTCTTGAAGAAATAGTGCGTGAGTTGCCACCAGACTCTCAGGCGAAGGTCCGGGAGTTCGTTGACTCCCTGCTCGAGGAAAGTAACCGTAGAGCAAACAAGAAACTGCGACAAAACTGGGCTGGTGCTTTGAGTGATTACCGTAAACAATACACTTCAGTGCAACTTCAGAAGAAGGCATTGGAGTGGCGGGGCGATTGATGTACCTGCTTGATACCAACATCTGGCTCGAGCGCCTTCTCGGCCAGGACAATTCTGAGGATGTTGGTAGGCTGCTCGATCAAATACGCTCAGATCAGCTCTTCATCACGGATTATCTCTTTTCATTCTCTCTGCGTAATCCTGACCCGACTTAAGCATTCTCAGGTACTCATAGACTTCGTTGAGGATGTCTTCGCCAATGGAGCCGTTGAGCTGGTGATTATTGATCCAGAAGAAATACCGTTAGTGGTTGACGTAATCAACAAGTTGAATCTTGACTTCGATGATGCCTACCAGTTCGCCGCAGAACAGAACAACCTGGTCATTGTCAGCTTTGACAGCGACTTCAATAGAACTCCGCTCGGAAGGAAGACTCCCGCAGAGATTCT
>JBGPNE010000378.1:0-4140 GCA_041487335.1 Pyrinomonadaceae bacterium | reverse complement strand
TTGCAGTAAAGGTAGCCAATCACACTTGGCCAGGGCGGCAAAAAGCCGTTGGCCATGATGCTTGACCGACGGGGTTCTACGGGCCGATAGGGTTCGGCAGACGACAAGATTCTTTCGAAGGGAACTCAGGAATTAACATGCAACAGTTAAATATTCTCCACGCCGAGGACGATCGGCTCGATGCTGACTTAATCCGCAAAACGCTAGTTTCTCAAGGAATCATCGCGAACGTCCTTTATGTTGAGACGGAGAAAGAGTTTCGGACTTCGCTCCAAAACAGGGGTGTTGATCTCATTCTGGCTGATTATGCTCTTCCGGCCTTTGATGGCCTCACCGCGTTGAAGATTGCGCGGGAGCAGCGGCCTGAACTGCCTTTTATTTTCGTATCTGGAAAGCTCGATGAAGAAGCCGCCCTTGAAACCCTAAAGAGAGGTGCAACCGACTATATCCTCAAGCAAGGTCTGCAACGGCTGGGATTATCTGTGCGCCGCGCGCTGAGTGGTGTGGAAGAGCACCGGCGACTAATGGATGCGGACCAGGCGCTTCGTGAATCTGAAGAGCGCCACCGTCTCTTTTTTGAAAGCAGCCCCCTGCCGATGTGGGTTTACGAGCTGGAAACTCTCCGGTTCCTTGCACTCAACGGGGTGGCGATCGATCACTACGGTCATTCGCCCGAAGAGTTTATGGGTCTGAGCATCAAGAACAGCCGTCCTCGCGAAGATTTCCAGCATCATCGACGTGCTCGCCTTCACCATGCAGATGCTGGGTTTTTCCAAAGAAGTCGGATGTACGGAACTCTGGGAGATCGGTTTCTTTAAAGATATCATCGCTTCAAGGTCCGTCTTTGCGAGCTACAAGAACGAAGTTACATACGCTATGAAAACTCCTTGAGAGTGCTTTACTTGTCAGCGTATACGGATGACACTATCGTTCGGCATCGACTCTTAGACGAGAAGCTGGAATTCCTTCAGCAGCCTTTCGACTCCGCTTCGGTGGTGTGGAAGGTAAGGCAAGCATTGGATTCACAGTCTAGTAGGCAGGTCTAGAGAAGTGCAAGATCCAGCGAGCAAGAAATCGAGATTGCTGATCATCGAAGATGATGAGCAGCTCAGACGTCTGCTTGTGGAAATATTGAGTAGCGGTCATCAGTGCAGCGAGGCGGGTTCTGCTGAACAAGCCCTCTCGTATCTGACTGCAGACAGTTTTGACCTCGTGATCAGTGACATGAACGTCGGTAGCATGAGCGGGCTAGAGGTAATCCCCCAGATTCATTCTCTAAGTCCGAATACTATTGTCGTCCTGATTTGCGGCCAGCACGGCATCGAAGCCGCGATAGAAGCAATGCGCGCCGGAGCTTTCGATTACATCACGAAGCCTCTAGATGTTCGCCACGTGCAAGCAGCGGTGCAGAGGGCACTCGATCATCACCGCCTGCTCAAAGAAGAGCGCCGTTACAAGGATGAGCTGGAGAGTCTCCTGAGGCAGCGAACAGCGGAAGTAAATCGGCTGGCTTACTATGACGCGGTAACGGAGTTGCCAAACCGCGCTCTTTTTGAAGATCGGCTAGCGCAGGCTGTGGCAATTGCGCGACGGGCACGACAGATGGTCGGCATACTGTTTGTCTCACCCGATCAATTGAAAAAAGTCAACGACACTTTAGGACATGGCTCAGGAGACCGGTTGTTGAGAGAGGTTGCTGAACGGCTAAAGAGCTGTGTCACCGAAAGCGATACTGTGGCGCGGTTAGGCGGTGACGACTTCGCCTTGCTCCTGGCGCAAATCGGCGGGACACAACATGTCGTCGAAATCATTGGCTCAATCCACGAGGTACTGAGGCCTCCCTTTGATCTGGACGGCCAGGAACTCTTCGCTACCGCTAGCGTCGGAGTGAGCCTTTTCCCTTTCGACAGTGATGACAGTCAGATTCTGCTTAAGAATGCCGGCGCGGCACTTTACAGAGCGAAAAAGTCCGGCGGAAACAATTATCAATTCTACACGGTCGACATGCATGCGTTGGCGGCTAAACGTTTGGCGCTGGAAACCAGTCTTCGCCACTCAATCGAGAGTCAGGAGTTCGTGGTCCATTACCAGCCCCGGGTTGCAATTGACTCGCTCCAGATCACTGGAGTGGAGGCCCTTGTCCGCTGGCGGCACCCTCAGCTTGGGCTGCTTCTGCCTGCCGAGTTCATCCCGCTAGCAGAAGATACAGGTTTAATTACTCCGATCGGCGAATCCGTGCTACGAACTGCCTGCCGACAAGGTAGCAGTTGGCAGGACGAAGGGTTTTCACCGATGCGCATGGCTGTAAACATCTCGGCGCGGCAATTTCAGCAGCAAGACATAGCGCAAATGGTTGTGCGCATTTTGGAACAGACAGGCATGGCCCCCGACCGTCTGGAGCTGGAGTTGACGGAAAGCTCGATCATGAAAGATCCGGACTTCGCTATTAAGGTGCTGAGCAGACTAAAAGTAATGGGCGTCAAGATTTCTATCGATGATTTTGGCACTGGCTTCTCCTCTCTCTCCTATCTGAAACGACTGCCGATTGACTGCCTGAAGATCGACCAGTCCTTTGTGCGCGACGCGACGACCGACCCGGATGACGCAGCGCTCGTCATGGCTATCATCACGCTGGCGCACAATCTCAGACTCACCGTCGTAGCGGAAGGAGTTGAGACGGAGGAGCAACTGGGATTACTGCGTCTGCTCAGGTGCGACGAAATACAGGGCTATCTCTTCAGCAAGCCCTTACCTGCTGAAGCGCTGAAGGAACTGCTTTCTGCCCGTTTCCACTCGGCCCAGCGGGCAGGAAGTGCAGCCTTGCAGGTGTGAGCGGTGCCGCGACCCGGGGCCGCACCGTACCTTACTTCTCGTACTCAAATCTTGCCACATCAGACTCTCCCAGGATCACCGTATCTCCCGGATTCAAGACAGCCTCCGTCACGCGCTGCGACTTTGGATCGTTCACAAACGTTCCGTTTCGCGAGCCTTGATCCGCGATCGTGACGCGTCCATCTCGCACTCCTATCCAGACATGTCGCTTCGAAATGCGCGGATCCGCAATGACGATCTGCGACAGAGTGCTGTCGCGACCGACCACACATCCGTCAGGTTTTATGTCGAATTGTTGTCCGGCCAGAGCGCCAGAGACAAACTTGATCGAGCCATAAATTATCGGCGCTGTATCGGCTTCGGGGGCAATCGCGATGGTCCGCGAAAGATCAACAGTCATCGCATTCTCGGAAGCAACCTCAGGCTCAGCCGGAGCGGCGCCTGCGTTGGGAGTTGATAGTGGCATGGACGGGAACGGCGACACAGGCGTCGCGGCTTCGGTTCTCTGGACGCTCCCGGTTGCTGACGACGCAACAGCACTGGCGGACATGCCTGCTAAAGCTCGCGGCGAGGATTGTGCCTTGCTCCTCCTTCGCATGATGAGGAAGATGACGACTGCAATTACTATAACTGCCAAGATTAAGAAGAGAACGACCAGCACGCCTAAGATCAACCAGACCGCCGTAATACCAGACCTGTCCCTTCCCTCCGTTATCGCCTGAAAAAGCAGCAAGAGGGTAAAAAAAGTTGCGACGTAGACTCTGCGCATGCTAATCCTCATTTAATCAGCTAGGTAAACGTGCTTCTAGTCGAATTTCAGCGGAAAGTCAATAGGTAGATGATCCTTGATTCGTTATCGTCTTCTCTTAGATCCGTGCCGTTTTTCGTGACCATCTGGAGCCGTTTTGTTACCGTACTCTAGCTACCAACCAATGAAACTGTCGCATACGGTTTTCTTAGCTATGGCTTCCGGCCGCGAAAGTTTGGGCCAAGGTAGTTGAATACTGATTGCAAGGATTGCTGGCACATTGGTTGCCAGACAGAAGACAGGCACGGGAAAAATTCTTGAGGAGGAACGGACAAGTGATTAAGAAACTTTCGATTGCTTTTACAATTTGTGTTGCGACTATGTTGGGATTTGCTTGCCAGAGCACGGCAGACTCCACCACGAATATGAACGCCAGCGCTAACAGCAACGCAGGCCAGATGACTGCGGCAACAACGACCCGCACTGGACCCGACAATTCGGAGATTACGACGACAACTGATGCCAGCGGCGTGAAGACTGAGACACGCGTCTTCCGTGAC
>JBGPNE010000377.1:0-4147 GCA_041487335.1 Pyrinomonadaceae bacterium | reverse complement strand
AGGTTTGGTTTACGCTGAACAACGGCGTGATGACGGAGGTCTACTACCCCACGCTTGACGTGCCCAATGTTCAGACATTGCAATTCGTTTTAGTTAGTGCCGATGGCAAGCGCGTTGAAACTGAAGCTGAAGACATGGAACATCGGGTTGAGGTGCTCGATCCGCAAGCGCTCCTGTTTGGTCAAATCAACACAGCGAAGAGTGGCGCTTACACCATCACGAAGACGTACGTGACCGATCCTGAGCGCAGCTCCATCCTCGTTGATGTCAATTTCCACTGGAATGCTGCCGGCGCGTGCCGGTGTAGGCTCTATGTCTACTACGATCCATCGCTGAACAACAGCGGTATGCGCGACTCCGCATGGATAGATGGTGATTGGCTGGTCGCTTCCGATGCCGATAAAGCTTCGGCGTTGAGAGTGGCTGAGGTTGGCCTTTCAGAGCAGACGAATGGATTCTTCGGTACGAGTGACGGGCTAACACAACTGCGGCGTGCCGCGAGCATCACTACCTACATGCGCGCGGACAATGGCAATGTTGTGCAGATGGCGAGCGTGCGACACCCCTTTGGATTAGCGCGCTCTACAGAGCGATTCACGCTCGTGCTGAGCTTTGGCCGCAATGCAGGCGAAGCGATCAGCAACGGACAAGCGTCGGTAAGAAAAGGTTTTGAGGCGGCACGCGCGGAGTATGAACGCGGGTGGCATGACTATGTGAAGACGCTTCCACGGGTTGGGCCGAGATACCTGGTGCAGTTCAACATTGCGGCCCTGGTATTGAAGGCACTCGAAGACAAGACCTATCGCGGCGCGATGATCGCCTCGCCATCAATCCCGTGGGGCGGCGGGCCAAACGCCAACGAGCCAACGATCAGCGGCTATCATGCTGTCTGGGCGCGCGATCTTTATCAGGTAGCGACAGCATTTCTGGCGATGGGAGATCGCGCCGCCGCCAATCGCGCGCTTGATTATCTCTTCAAAGTGCAACAAAAACCGGACGGCAGTTTCCCGCAAAACTCCTGGGTCGATGGTCGCCCGATCGGTGGCGGCTTGCAGATGGATCAGATTGCGTTGCCGCTCGTGCTCGCTTATCAGTTGCAGCGAACTGATCGAAAGACCTGGCTCAAACATATCCAGCCGGCGGCGGACTTCATTCTTCACAAAGGGCCGGCCACGGAGCAGGAGCGCTGGGAAGAGAAGCCGGGCTACTCACCGTCTACCATCGCCGCGGAAATCGCGGGCCTGGTTTGTGCGGCGCGAATAGCTGTTTTTAATCAGGACAAGTCTTCTAGCGAAAGATATCTGAAGAAGGCCGACGAATGGGTGCGCTTGCTGGAACATTGGACAGCAACGTCCAACGGGTCGCACGCGAAGGGAAGCTACTATCTCCGCATCACGCAAAACGATGATCCGAACGACGGCGCCAGCATTGAAATAAATAGTGGCGGTGGTGTTTACGATGAACGCGAAATCGTCGATGCCGGGTTTTTGGAGTTAGTGCGCCTTGGGATTAGACCCGCGAGCGATCCGTTGATTGTCAGGACGCTCGCCATTGTGGACAGGCTGATCAAGGTGGAGACTGCGGGTGGAGTGGGGTGGTATCGCTACAATCACGACGCCTATGGTGAACGAACCGACGGTGGTAACTACGATGGCCGGACGGGCGTGGGGCGTCTGTGGACGCTCCTCACGGGCGAACGAGGCGAATACGAGGTCGCGCGCGGAGACATTGCTGCCGCACGAAAGCGACTGGATGCGATGATGTCTTTTGCGAACGACGGAATGATGATCCCAGAGCAGGTTTGGGATCGTAACGAGAGTCCATGTTTCGAACTTCGTTTTGGTGAAGGGACTGGCTCGGCTACTCCGCTGGCGTGGTCCATGGCGCAGTTCATCCGTCTCGCTGTCAACATCAAACAGAGACATAATTTTGAGACCCCGGCGGTCGTGGCAGCACGATACCCGAAAGGCGCAGCGAACAAGTGACAGTTGGGCCAAAAAATAAGTCGGGTACGGCTAAACCCGAGTTTGTCTTCGCAGCAGATCTCGGAGGCACTCACCTTCGGGTAGCCACTGTGGACCGAAACGGGAAGATCTACTGCCGGCAGATGCAGCCAACGCCGCAGGCAGAGAAGCCAAACGAAATTGTGCGCGCGCTAATCGATGCCGTTCATGGATGTGAGCGTAAGACTGCTGAACAGGGCGGTGTACTCTCCGCCGTATCAGTAGTTGTTCCAGGGACTGTTAACGTTGCGGAAGGTGTGGTCGTCAAGGCTCCGAACGTGCCTTGTCTCGACGGGTTCCGTCTGGCCGCCGCGCTGGAGAGCGAACTCGAGTGGCCGGTGATTCTGGAGAATGACGCGAACGCGGCCGCGATTGGTGAGATGTGGCGAGGCGCCGGACAAGGACATCGTACGCTCATTTGCGTGACGCTTGGCACGGGTGTGGGCGGTGGAATCATTCTCGATGGCAAACTGTGGCGGGGCGTGAATGGCTCGGCCGCGGAAATCGGCCACATCGGCGTAGACCCATTTGCCGGCGTTGCCTGCACGTGCGGCAGCCGCGGTTGTCTCGAAGTCTATGCATCGGCGACGGCTATTGTGCGGATGACACGCGAAGCGAGACCGCGTTATCCAAATTCAGTTTTGCATGACACGGAAGATTTGACCTCAGCGAAAATCTATCAGGCAGGCAAGGAAGGCGATGAACTCGCGATTGAAGTCTTCCGGCGGATGGGCGTCTATTTGGGTATCGGTCTCGCCAGCCTCATCAACGTGCTTGATCCGGACATCGTCATTATTGGTGGGGGCTTGTCAAACGGCTGGGAACTCTTTGAGAAACACATGCACCAGCAGGTTATGGAGCGCGCGTTTCCCATACCGGCGCGGCGCGTAAAGATTTTGCGCGCGCAGTGCGGCGACGACGCCGGCTTGCTTGGCGCCGCGCGCCTGGCATTCAAGGATTAGTAATTGGATGAAACGATTGTTCGCAATTCTTTGCTGCCTTGTGGGACTAGTCGCAACCACCAGGTCCCAGGACATCACCGGGCTGGAGAAGGTCGGCCCGGTTGTCGGTTTTACAAAATCCGAAATGGCCGTCGTCTTTAACTGCCGGGACAATTCCCAGGTTCAGGTCACCCTTCTCGCCCCCGATCTGGTGCGCATCCGCGCGTCCTTCGCTAAGCCCCTTCCCGCCAAAGATCATTCGTGGGCGATCGCTAAACTTGATTGGCCGACTCCGCGCTGGAGTTTGTCCCAAAATCCAGAATCGATCGTCATCACGACTGACGAGATCGAAGTTGTTGTTCATCGTTCCCCACTGCTCATCGAATTCCGCGACGCGAAGACACATTCCGTTATCAACGCTGACGAGCAGCCCATGGCTTACGATGCAAAGGGCCTGCTGAAGGAAATGATGTTTGACCCGCAGGCCGGACCTTTCATCGCCGCGTCGAAGAGGTTTGGTTTTGACGAACACTTCTACGGACTGGGAGAAAAAGCAGCGCGACTCGATAAGCGTCGCAGCTCGTTCGTCAACTGGAATTCCGACACGCCCGGCTACACCGAAGGAAAGGATCCGATTTATCAGACCGTGCCGTTTTACACCGGCCTGCGAGATGGCAGCGCTTACGGTATCTTTTTCGACAACAGCTATCGCAGCTATTTTAATTTTGCTAAGTCGTCGCAGCAGCGCGTGTGGTTTGGCGCCGAAGGCGGCGAGCTCAACTATTACTTTTTCTATGGGCCTTCGTTAAAGAAGATTCTCAATCGCTACGCGGACCTCACCGGTCATATGCCGCTGCCGCCGTTGTGGGCGCTCGGTAATCAACAGAGTCGCTGGAGCTATTACCCTGACACGATGGTGGAGGAAGTTGTAAGCGAGTATCGCAAACGGGATCTGCCACTCGATGTGCTCCATCTCGATATTGATTACATGCAGGGCTATCGCGTGTTTACCTGGGACCGGGAGCGTTTTCGGGATCCCAAAGCGCTGAGCGAGAAACTTGGGCGACAGGGTGTCAAGCTCATCACAATCGTGGACCCCGGAGTCAGGTATCAACCAGTTTCGAAGAGTGCGGCTCAGATTACTTCAATCACACCGGAGCTCGAGCCACAGCAGCAGCGCTACTACGTCTTCGATACGGGCCT
>JBGPNE010000376.1:0-4150 GCA_041487335.1 Pyrinomonadaceae bacterium | reverse complement strand
TCCTCTCCAAAGGAGCTTCCTCACATGGCTCGCAAATGGTCGAACCTCAATCTCCCAGGCACACTCCACTATGTAACCGGTAACTTCCTTGAGCGCGCTCCAGTCTTTACTGATCCTGAATGCTGCAAGCTTTTCCTTGATGAGCTGCAAACACTAAATCGCAATTGGCCCGGCAAGCTGATCAATTCTGTGCCGCTGGTTCACGAAACTGCATCAGTACCGATTTGTCAGCTTTATAGTCCGTGATCGGTATGAGGTGGTAACGTTCGGGATGCCGGTCCGGAACCCCCGCAAATTCAGCCTGCCGGTCCGCGGCAGATCGATCAGGCACGATTCGATCTGCTTCAGTCGTCCGCTGCGAGGCGTCATCTTAACGCGTAACGATCACCGGGTGCTTTGAGATAGATTTCGTAAGCACGAATCCACTCCGACTTCACGTCGTCGGTTGCCTGCTTGCCACGTTGCTCTGGCATTTTTCACCTCTACTTAATAGATTCAATATTCAAGGTCTAACAGCAAATTGGGAAGGGATAAAAGTAATGATGAGTGATGTGACATCTTGACTTACATTAGAGCGGGCATTACTCTTAAAACCGCTGCAGGAAATCACAGGTTAGGTCAATACATTGCGCTTGCCCCGCTCTTCTCTCCTCGGGCCTCGCCTCTATTAATAACTTTCTCTTTCGAGTAAGGGGAAATCAGTCATGAGAACGACCATTCTTGCGATGGTCAAAGTGTGTGCTGCACGACTGGTGCTGTCGCTCGTAGTGCTTACCGTTGGGCAAACTACAATACGTGCAGAGGATGAGGTACTTGCCGACGGGGCGAGAACTCGCGACGGGAATGCCACGGCTGCCCAATGGCGAACGATGGTTCTTGAACCGGCTACGCTACTATTGCTGGGAGCGGGCTTAACGGGTCTGGGAGCTGGAATGCGAAGGCGCAACAAGGCGGCGAAGAAAGTCCATCGTAACGCTCCGAATTCCTGAGGCTGCTTTCCAGGCCGGTTACCGTGACTGGTCCGGCCTGCTTATTCAAGCAAAAACCCTGTATGAGCTACGAGATTTACCAAATGCTTACGGCCGCCGCCAGATGGCGGAGCACGAAGACTGGAACTTCACTATGATCAAATTCAGTTTCCTATTCACCCTTCTTCCTGGGATTTTAGTCTGCTCACCGGTTTGCCCACACGCACAGACAGTAAGCTCTTCGAGTGGAAAGCTTACCTCGCCTCAACAGGCAGAAGCCGTGGCAGCTCGCGAGAAGCCGAGGGTCAGCCCTTCCTCTGCTCCGCCGGAATCAGCCGCCAACTCAAAGGCGGAAGCACAACGCCGGACAGCGGAGGCGAAAAGATATTACAAACTTGGTGTGACCTACGGGCAAGCAAAACATTTCAAAGATGCGGCTGCGGCATTCTTGCAGGCTACTCGTCTGAAGCCGGATTATGCCGATGCTTATTATGGTCTGGGCCACGCTTATTACGATATGGAGCGGTGGGAAGACTCCATCAAGGCGTTTGAGAAAGTAATATCGCTAGATCCGAAAGACGAAGAAGCTTACGCCAGACTTGGGGAGCTGCACACGAGGTTGCGCGCCACGGAGAAGGCAACGCTCCAACCCCGAGATAGCTCGCCTGTCTTCCACCCGCTGGGGACCCCGGTTGGCGAGAAGATGGCCCTCGTCGCGACTCCGGGGTCTCCAGGCAGGCAGCCCGCCTGGGGTGGTGGTTCCACGTCCCCTTCGACTGGCGCAACACCGCAACCGGCAGAACCCAATAATGCCGGGCTGACCGGCATTTACAAAGTGGGCATTGGCGATGTGCTTGATGTGCGACTGCGCGATGCGCCCTCAGACACGTCGACATTATTCACAATCACGGCCAATGGCTTTCTCGAATATCCAGTGCTCGACCGGCCGCTTAAGGCTGTCGGACTTACTCCCGAGGAGATTAGTGAAAAACTGAAGACCGAGCTACAGCGACTCGCTGTGCGAGAGAATCCTGAAGTGTTGGTAGGCGTTCGCGAGTACAACAGTCACGCGATTCTGATTAGTGGCTTAGTGAAAGAACCTGGAACAAAGATTCTGCGTCGCGAGGGCATCCCGCTCTACGTCGTGCTTGCTGACGCACAGACGCTCGCTGATGCCGCCCGGGTTACAATCATCTCTCACGTAACTGGGCAGACAAGCGTGGTTGAACTTTCTGATCCGACGTCGACGAACTTGCTCGTTCGCCCTGGTGACGTGATTACGGTACGAGCTGCACCTCAACAATTCGTTTACGTCGGCGGGGATGTTAGGTCTCCCGGCGAGAAACCATTTCGCCCAGGACTCATGCTGACCCAGGCCATCCTTTCTGCCGGCGGAGTAACCACGAGAGGAAAGAAGATTGAACTTGCGCGTTCAAGTGCCAACGGGTTGCTTGCGGTTACCAGGTACAAACTTGAGGAGATCAATTCCGGCAAATTGCCGGATCCTCCGGTGCAGGCTGGTGATCGGATTACCGTAGTTCATTAAAAAGAGGCATCGTTAATAGGAGGGTCGCTGTGTCAGCCGCTTTATCCCCAGCAAGACAGAAGCAATCGGAAATCAAGCTTCTGATACAAGCCGCCGAGTCCGGCGACGCCGCTACAGTGGAAGCCCAGCTTGCTGCCGGTGTTGACGTCAACTCCGCAACCGATAGCGGTATGACAACACTAATGAGTGCAGCCGCAAATGGTCATCTTCGAATCGTGTCTTTGCTCCTCGATCGAGGCGCAAACGTCAACGTGAAGAGGAATGATGGACTTACCGCCCTCGCTCTTGCGGCCTTCTTTGGACATCAAACAGTTGTTCGCGAGCTACTTTGCCATGGTGCGGATATCGAAGCGAAAAGCAGATTTGGAACCTCGCCAGAGATGTGGGCTAGATCCCGTGGTTTTACAACAATCACTGAGCTGCTTAAAGACGCTTGCTCCGAGAAAGCGATTCATGGGTCAGGGAATCCTGACGAGTCTGAGCTGGTTCATACCGGTGCTTATAAATCGGCTGGGACCAAAGAAGCAGAAGCCGCTGCCCAGACGAACCAGCTTTTGAGCAGCGACACTGAATGCTTTGAAGTCTCGGATACAGCCCACACTCAGGCAGGCGGGCGCCATCACGACATTCCGTCGGCAAATCCTTCGCCGCTTATCCTGTTTCTCGCGAAAATTACTTCCGACCGGCGACGGCTGACGCTCGCCACACTGGTTGTGATTTTTGTGTGTGGCATTGCTACCGCTTTTTTTCTTGAAATAACAGACGCCCGAAATATCCCTCAAGTTCATCCACTCGCCAATAACGCAGTAACTCTCTCGAAGGAATCAACTACTTTTCCGCCTTCGGCGTCGACAAAGAGGCCTTCCAGCGAACCATTTAGTGGCTCTGGAGTGGAAAACAGGACGAAGAATGATGAGCGCGCCGCGACTCGACTTCCCGCTACAGCCACGTTGTCCCGGGTGCCATCTTCTGAGAAAAAAGATCGCAGGAACTCGCGAGAAATATTCGCAAAGGTACACGAGATTAAGAGTCGGCCGGCAAGCAGAGACAGGTCCGAAAGTGCTGACATCGCAGCAAGAAAAACTTCAGTGCAGTCTGCCTCGGTGTCAGCGAAAACAGAACGAGGTGCTCAGGCAGAGGAATTCGAGCCGGCGCCGTTGAATGTTGAAGCCCGGCGACCAAGAAGCGTCACGCCAAAGAGAGATTTCCCAGCACCTGCTTCAGAAAGTGGCTCCGGGATCACGTCAGGGAGCGGACATCCGAAAGCTAAAGTAATTCAGTGGCCTTAAGTAAGCGGTTATTACTATTACTACGGAGCGACTGGGAACGCCCCCGGGATCGAACCGGAGCATGGTCTGATGGTTGGAGCGCAAGACGAGCGGTCCTACGGCGATGATCGCCTCATATATCTTGAAATTGATATGACTATTGCGCATCCGATCGGGGTATACAATCCTCCGCCAGTTGCTTGTCACCCATACGACCCACAAGCCCCAGAAGTCGCACGCCGGCTCAAAGATTTGATCCGTAGCGTTCTGCCAGAAGTCGAAGTCGAGCATGTAGGCAGTACGTCAGTGCCGGGGTGTCCAGGCAAAGGCTATATTGATCTGATGGTGCTTTATCCTGACGGGGCACT
>JBGPNE010000375.1:0-4160 GCA_041487335.1 Pyrinomonadaceae bacterium | reverse complement strand
GACGACGCGCTGAAGATTGCTAACGATACGCAGTTCGGTCTGACCGGCGCCGTCTACAGTGCTGACGACAACAAGCTCGAAAGGGCACGACGTGAATTTCACGTTGGCAACCTGTATCTCAATCGAAAATGCACGGGAGCGTTTGTTGGAGTTCATCCGTTCGGTGGATTCAATATGTCAGGCACCGATTCGAAAGCGGGCGGCCCCGATTATCTTCTGCTTTTCATGCAGGCGAAGCTCTCGTCCACGAAAATCGGAGCTACAGCGAGCAAGAAAGCTGAAATGGGAACAGCCGTATGACATAAAAAGGGAGTAATTATCGATTTGTTGACCGTGGAAGGGCAGGTGACAGGATGGCAAAGTAACTGTCACCTGTCTCTATTTCCTGCACCCCACGCGGGCTGCCCGCTTGGGGACCCCGCTTTTGGTTCTAAGTATGCGCATAGTTTTCATGGGTACGCCCCAGGCCGCTGTGCCGACATTGCGACGCTGTCTTGAAGATGGACACGAAGTGGTTGCAGTGTGGACCCAACCCGACAAACCATCCGGGCGAGGAAATAAAGTTGCTGTATCTCCGGTCAAAGAGTTTGCAAATTCGCAGGGCCTCACTGTACTTCAACCTGCCAGGATAAAGACTGACGAAGCCGGAAGATTGTTTGCTTCGCACAATGCTGATCTGGCAGTAGTTGTCGCTTACGGCAGGATTCTCCCACTAGAGTTTTTACAAGCACCCCACAGAGGCTGCATCAACGTACATTTCTCTTTACTGCCACTCTACCGAGGTGCAGCTCCCGTGAACTGGGCAATCGTCAACGGAGAAGAGAAGACTGGCGTCACTACAATGTTCATTGAGGAGGAGCTTGATTCGGGGCCCATTCTTTTGCGGCGCGAGACAGAAATTGGGGAAAAGGAGACGGCGCCGGAACTAATGGAGCGCCTTGCCAAAATCGGAGCGGATTTGCTCGGCGAGACTCTGGCTCAAATTGATGTAATCACGCCGCGTCCTCAGCGCGATCGAGATGCGACCTTTGCACCGCTGCTCACAAAAGAAGACGGGCTAATCAACTGGTCAAATACTGCCTTTGCCATCGAACGTTGCGTAAGAGGTTTTCAGCCTTGGCCCAATGCCTACACGAAGTACAAAACAAGCCGGCTGATTATCTGGAATGCTGTTTCAATGCACTTGAAGCAACAGGACGCTTTTCCCGGCCAGGTAATCGCTGCCCATGGCGACGATCTGGTTGTAAAGTGTGGCGAGCAAACTGGTTTGCGTTTATTTGAAGTGCAACCCGCAGCAAAGCGGCGAATGAGCGTGCGCGATTTTCTGAACGGAACACATCTAAAGGTTGGCCAGAAACTTGGTGAAGTCTAACTCGGTATCGCCTGCGCGTCTGGCAGCATTTGAAATTCTCCGACGAGTTGAAGAAGGAGCTTACGCTTCCGTACTTCTTGCTGCCACCGAGGGACAATTAAACTCGTCTGACCGTGCGCTCTGTCACGATCTTGTGATGGGCGTGTTGCGGTGGCAATTGTGGCTCGATTGTCTCACTGAATATTATGCGAAGCGGAAGATCACGAATCTTGATATAGCAGTTCGGATTTCGCTAAGACTTGGCCTTTATCAGTTACGCTTACTTTCCCGCATTCCTGCCTCAGCAGCGGTAAACGAATCTGTAAATCTTGTACACCTGGCGCGGTTACGGTCAGCCGAAGGCTTTGTTAATGCTGTTTTGCGTCGCGCCACGCGCGAACCCGATTATGACCCCGCAGCAGATATTGCTGATCCGATCGAACGGGTTGCCATCAAGACTTCGCATCCGCCGTGGCTGATTAGGCGTTGGACCAAAGCGTCTGACTTTACTGAAGCTGAGGCCTTCGCGCGAGCAAATAGTGAACCCGCACCCATTGCTCTTCGCGTTGTTAGCACGAAAGCAACTGACCCGGCAGTTATCGATCTGCTACGCTCGTCCGGTGCAGACGTATTTGCTTCAAAGGTCACGAAAGGAGCCTGGCGGGTTTCCGGCACAGGGAATTTGCTGCGGGAGTTAGCTCGTGGCGGGCAAGTCTACATACAGGATGAGGCGTCGCAATTGGTTGCCGCAGTCTTAGATGCTAAGTCGGGAGATCGAGTACTCGATCTCTGTGCCGCGCCCGGTAGTAAGACGACTCAGATTGCTGATAGGGCCGCAGATTCCGCGAATGTAGTTGCGTCGGATTTGCGCGAACATCGACTGCACACGGTGGCTGAAACTGCCAAATTGCACAGCCTGAGAAGTATCTCGTGCGTGGCGCTCGATGGATTACTGCCGTTGCCGTTCAAAGAGAACTCCTTCGACCGGGTTCTTGTGGATGCTCCCTGCTCCGGAACGGGAACTCTTAGGCGCAACCCCGAAATCCGCTGGCGCATCTCAGCCGAGGACATTCGAGACTTAGCTACTCGGCAGAAACAACTCCTTTTTAATGCCTCGCGGGTGGTTAGGCCAGGTGGGTGGCTAGTCTATTCGACCTGTTCTGTTGAACCGGAGGAGAATGAAGAGGTCGTAAAGGCGTTTTTCGAGGGCAACGATGAATTTAAGCAGCTGGAGTTGCCAGTGAATCCTTGGTTAATCACAGCTTCAGGCGCGGTGCGAACCTGGCCACATCGCGGCGGCACGGATGGGTTTTTCATCGCGGCATTTGAGCGCAAACATAGATAGTCGTCCAAAATAGGCTGGCTTGCGGCGCGTCATACCGGGTGTTAGACTTCGCAGCTTGGTTTTGACCTTCAATTAGTTGCTTGGATGAGGTGAAACAGCAAGTCGGTGAGTTTGGCAACCCGAGCGCTTTCGGCACTGCGCAGAATTGGCATCATGATCGCGATCGCGATCGCTTTTCTCTTCGGGCTGGCCACCACGGTTTATCTCTCTCTCCGCAGCTCGGAAGTTACGGTTCCTGACATCGTAGGAAAGGATCGTTTTGATGCAGAGCATGTTTTAGGCACCGCCAGTTTGAATTTTCGCGTTCGTGCAACCAGGCCCAGCAGCCAGCTAAAGCCCAATACAGTCCTGTTTCAGTTGCCGCGAGCCGGCGAGGTTGTTAAAGCCGGTCAGACTGTGGCGATGGATATTAGTCGCGCTGCAAAGGAAGGTGAAGCTACAGAGTCGATTGCTCCCGAAAAGAAATCTGGCGAGGAAAAGGCTTCTGAGAATCGGAATACAAACGAGTCGGCGTCGTCTAACACCAGCGAGGATAGACCGAAGCGGAGTAAGAACACGAATAAAAACGGGAATGCCAATCGAAATACGAACGCCGCGGCTAATACAAACTCAAACCGAACTAGCGGAAATAACAATGCGAACTCGAATCGGAACTCGAACCAGAATGAAAACAGGCGACCACCGGCGCCCAAACCTTTGCCTGCTGCTCACAATACCAACCAGGAGAATCTGTAAAGTGTATCAGCGGGTTGCGGAGTCATATTGATAATTGAATGGTGAGTGGCAAAACAATTGATATCGCGCCTTCGATCCTATCGGCTGACTTCTCTCGATTGGGCCAGGAAATAGAAGCAGTTGAACGCGGGGGTGCGGCTATTCTCCACGTTGATGTTATGGATGGTCATTTTGTGCCAAATATTACTATTGGCTTGCCGGTCGTTAAGTCAATTGCGCGGGCGACTAAGTTACCGATTGACACACATTTGATGATCTCGGAACCTGGCAGATACGCGGAGCAGTTTGTCCGCGCAGGTGCGACAATGGTTTCGGTGCATGTCGAGGCGGACCCGCATCTGCACCGGACGCTGATGTCAATAAAAGCCGCAGGGGCGCAGGCGGGGGTGGTGCTTAATCCAGCGACACCGCTAGGCAGCCTGGAAGAAGCGCTACATTTCGTCGATTATGTACTGGTGATGTCTGTTAATCCAGGCTTCGGCGGCCAGCGATTTATTCCGACATCAATTGATAAGCTGCGCCGTTTGCGACGGATAATTGATGAACGCCGTCTGAATGTGCGCATCGAGATTGACGGTGGAATCGATCTCGAGAATATTGCGACGGTTGTTGCCGCCGGTGCAGAAATTATTGTTGCTGGTTCCGCAATTTTTGGCGGGCCCGATCCGGAGGCGGCCCTCCGCGAGTTGCGCGAAGCGACTGTCCAATGGGTCTAGGAAGTTTTAGATT
>JBGPNE010000374.1:0-4172 GCA_041487335.1 Pyrinomonadaceae bacterium | reverse complement strand
TGATCAGCCGCGGCGAGCCGCAGTATATTGTCGGCGCCGACCCGGGCATGAAGCCCGTGGAGGATGAGATCGTTCAGTTCGGCGGTACGCTTGAACTCCGGGGCGAGGTCGACGGCTATGCATACTTTTTGATTCACTGGCCGCCAAACGGACTCGTGAAGAGGGCCGCCTTGTAATGGAAACGAGTACGCGTTCTCCATACGATTGTGCGACGCTCTCAGCAGTTGGATCATCAGTTGCGGGTGCTGACAGACGAGCTGCGGTTTCAGCTCAGACAGAGATAATGCAGCTTAAGGCGGAACGTCACTCGACCATTGCCGCGGGCTATCTGGTGTATTCGCGGTTTTAGACAATCATTCTCCGCAAGGAGGTCTGACGCTGAGGGCGATCCAGGAAGGCTGTCCTGCTGCGTTATCCTGAGGTTTTTGATGCGGCTGAGCGACATTCTCCGTGACGACGCTGGAGCCCTTGCCTGCGGATTGGTCTTCGTTTTCACGCTGGCAATCTTCTGGTTCTCGCCGGTCCATCAGATAACCGACTCCAACTATTCCATGTTGCTCAGTCAGAGCTTGATCAACCATCACAGCTTTGTCCTGGACTCCTACAACATTCCCCGCCTGGCTCCTGAATATCACGATCATACGTGGAAGAACGGACATATTCATCAGATCGAATTAGTAGCTGGCCAGCTCTACTATTACATGCCGCCCGGTAGTTCAGTACTTTCGGTACCCTATGTAGCGCTGCTCAACTCTTTCGGCGTCTCCGCAGTAAATGCCGATGGTTCCTATAACCCGGAAGGTGAGATGAAGATAGAGACGAGTCTCGCCGCTCTGTTGATGGCGGCGCTGGCGGTCTTCTTCTTCTTTACTTCCCGCTTGATGTTACCAACGAGTTGGAGCGGAATTCTTGCGCTCGGGGGCGCATTAGGCACGCAAGTTTGGAGCACAGCTTCACGCGCTTTGTGGGCCGACACATGGGGCATGTTGCTGCTTGGCATCGTGGTCTACATGTTGCTGGCCCACGAAGTGGGCAGGCGCCGGATCAATCCGATCGTTCTCGCCACCCTACTTTCATGGATGTACTTCGTTCGTCCGACATATGCAGTTCCCATCCTCGCAATCACTGCTTATCTCTTTATCTTTCACCGTAATTTGCTTTGGCGGTTCCTGGGCACGAGCGCGTTGTGGCTACTGGGATTTATAGTCTATTCATGGTCCCATTTCCGCGCGCCATTGCCGCATTATTTCATGCTGAAGCGATTGAGCTTCGGTTCCTTTTGGGTAGCGATGGCCGGCAATCTTGTCAGTCCCTCACGCGGACTGTTTGTCTACGTCCCGTTGTTGTTCTTTGTCGCTTACATCCTCATTCGCTATTGGAGGCATGTTCGCTTGCACAACCTCGTCTATCTTTCATTGACTGTGATCGCTGGCTCCCTTGTGGTCGTTTCTGGTTTCGAACCATGGTGGGCTGGCGCCAGTTTCGGGCCCCGCTACACGGCCCCTTTGGCGCCATGGTTTGTCCTGCTCGCAATCCTTGGGGTGAATGCAATGCTTGAAAGTAACCAGGAGCAACAACTCGCCGGATCTCGGTCTTCCCTCAGATCTCAGCTCATCCTCGGTGGACTGTTGCTCGGATCGAGCGTCTTAACTAATGCGGTCGGCGCAATTTCGAACGATGCCTGGATGTGGAACACCATCGGTAATATCGACAGTGACTCCGCGAAGGTATGGGATCTGGGATATCCTCAGCTGCTTGCGCCCATCTTAAACCTGCCATTGCCGGGCCAGTTTCCCTTGGCAGAAGACCAGATTGATTTCGCATCACCTGACTCGGGTCGCTTTTTATGGTATGGCTGGAGTGGTCCCGAATCCGAAATACGTTGGAGCGATGGAAAAACGGCTGCAATTCTCTTCGACCTGCCGCGTCTCGAAGAAACGATTCTTGAGATCAAACTGGCTCCATTTGTGGTGGCAGGCAAACATTCGGAACAGGACGTTGCGATCGAGCTAAATGGAGAGACGATAAAGAACCTGCAACTGAGAGACACGACGGCAGCAACTTACCAGATGGTTCTACCAGCCAGACTATTGACGCACCGAAACATTCTGCTACTGGATCTGCCCGATGCGGCCTCTCCAAAATCTTTTGCTATCAATACGGATGCTCGGAGGCTGGCTGTCGCGGTTTATTGGATCCGGTTTCGCCCGATTGAGCGAGCAAGTTAAGAGTATCCATTGCAGCACCCCATGGGTAAGTTCTCATTAAGCACGCGGCTTAAGACACTAAGGTCGAATCTCATTGCTAGTGGGTTGATATTCGCCGCGGCTTTCTCAGTCTTTTCATTTTCGCCGCTTCATCAAGTTAGCGACTCAAACTATTCCATGTTAATGAGTCAGAGCTTGCTGGAGCATCGAAGCTTTTCTCTCGATCATTACTCGATTCCGCGCCTGGCGCCGGTGGAGGGAGACTACACCTACAAGAACGGCGAGATCTATCAGATCGAATTGGTCGGCAAGCACCTCTACTATTTCTTCCCGCAAGGCAGCTCAGTCTTGTCTGTGCCATACGTAGCGCTGGCAAATGCGCTGGGAGTCTCTGCTGCCAATGAAGATGGAACCTACAACGCTGCGGGAGAAATCAGGATTGAAACCGGACTTGCGGCACTACTCATGGCGCTAGCGACAGTGATCTTCTTTCTTACCAGCCGCCTCATTCTTCCTATGGGCTGGAGCCTCGTCATAGCCCTGGGAAGTGCGCTGGGAACCCAAATCTGGAGCACGGCGTCGCGCGGCTTATGGAGTCACACGTGGGCGACATTCATCAGCGCGATAGTCGTTTATCTCTTGTTGGGGGCGGAGACCGGCAAGCGCCGTATCAGTCCCATATTGTTGGCCACACTTCTCTCGTGGGCCTATTTCGTCCGTCCCACCGCCAACGTCTCTATCATCGCTGTCACTGTTTACGTATTCATCCGTTACCGGCCCCTTTTCCTTCGTTACGTTGCAACTGGTGCAGCCTGGTTCGCCCTATTTGTTGCCTATTCGTTCTACCTTTATGGCAAGCCACTACCGAGCTACTACGCCGCAAACCGTTTGACGTTTACAGTAGTCCTGCCAGCACTACTGGGCCACTTAGTCAGTCCTTCCCGTGGTTTGTTCATCTACGTTCCCGTGCTTTGCTTCGTGGCTTACCTGTTGATTCGATACAGGCGATATGTCGCCCGCCGCAGAGTTGTGTGGCTCACTCTATTTGTAATAGTCGGCCACCTGATTATTATTTCCGGTTTTGTTCACTGGTGGGGTGGTTTCTGTTACGGCGCCCGCCTCACCACAGACCTGGTGCCCTGGTTCGTGTTGCTGGCAATATCGGGTGTGGAGGCAATGCTCTCATGGCGCAAGCACGAACTCACCGATAGTTCTACCGTTGCCAGGCACTCGCAAACGGCAGTTGGGGCGATACTGCTGGCCGCGAGTATCTTTATCAATGAGCGCGGAGCGTTTGCCAGAGAAACAGAGACCTGGAATGTGTACCCCGTCGACGTCGATCAGAAACCGGGCAGGTTATGGAGTTGGAGAGAGCCCCAGATGCTTGCCGGACTGGTGCGCCCACCCCTCCCGAGCGAGTTTCCAAAGATTGAGGATCAGATCGATTTTTCTTCGAGTGGATCCTGGAAGTATCTCTGGTATGGGTGGAGCGCGCCGGAGCCGGAGATTCGCTGGACGGAAGGAAAGGAAGCGGCGCTGGTTTTTAGTTTGGATACGATCTCGGAAAAGACTCTCGAGATGAAGCTGGCGCCGTTTCTGGTTGAGAACAAGCATGGCGAACAGAGATTGAACCTGACACTCAATGGCAGACATCTCCAAACCCTGGTGCTCACACGCAACGAACTGCAGGTCTATGAGGTTGTGCTACCGAGAGACGTCCTACAGGAAAAAAATATCCTGACTCTGGGATTGCCGGACGCCGTGGCGCCAAAATCACTTAAGGTCAACGATGACATCCGTCTTCTGGGTGTGGCCATAGCATGGATGCGCCTCGTGGATTCACCCGTTCCGCGGGTCCCGAGTTATCGTAATGAGTAGATTAAGGTCCTAGATCTCTTGTAGAGGGAAAGTTGTTGTGATTGAGTCAAGTCTTTTGAATCCATTTTCCATTTGTCATTTGACATT
>JBGPNE010000373.1:0-4172 GCA_041487335.1 Pyrinomonadaceae bacterium | reverse complement strand
GTCTCGGAGTAATCGAGGACGATGCACTCTTTCTTGTCAAACCAGCTTGGCGCTCTATAGACCCTGGCAATGATTGCGTTCAGTCCGAACGGAAGAATCCTATTCCTCAGTACTCCTTTTTCTGCGTCGAAGGTTTTCCCCTGCCAGGCAAAGTGACTGACGAATTCAGCAATCTCCGAACTGAACCGCGTGCCTGGAGCGATTATCGCGGTGCCTTTCGCCTCACCGTTGGGAATGTCACCGACGGGACTGTTCGTAAAAAGATCATCAAGTTGCCCTTCTGACATATCCAACAACTCTTTGATGTTGTGAGCCATAGCCATTCACTCTCCTTATCTATTTTGAATCCAACGGGAAAAATCCGCGAGGAGTTTTGAACCGTTATCTAGCAATGGAACTGTGAAAAATCTGATGGGCAAAAATGAGGCCGAGTCTGGTCGGCTACATTTTGAGGTGATTCAACTATCAAGTTGAACCGTTTCGAGTGTCCGAAACCGCCGAAACGATATGTGGAAAGGCCATAATTTGTCAATCATTTTGAGAAGCGCTTTCAGCGACTCTCGCTTTCTCATCAGCGAGTATCACTTCGGCCGCCTTTTCAGCAATCATATAGATTGCGCTGACGATAAAGAAACCTGGAATACGGGGGAAAGCTGAAGCATCGACCACGCGCAAACCCTCGGTACCGTGGACTCGAAACTTGCTGTCCAGCACGCCGTTTTGTTCACGAGGCCCAATTGCGCAGGTGCAGGACGCGTGGTGTCCCCACGCGTTGCAGCGGACAAAGTCTTTCAATTGATCATAGGTCTTAAGGTCCTCGCCCGGCAATTCTTCCTCTGCAATGAACCCTTGATCTTTCAGCTTTGCGGTTAACTTGCGCGCGAATTGAATGCCCTCGACCACCGCCTCCAGGTCTTCTTCGCCTCCTTCCTCGAAATAGTGAAAGTTGATGGCCGGAGTAGCGCGCGGGTCGTCGGAGCACAACGTTACCTCACCCTTTCTGTTTCTGGTGTGCGCCTTGAGAATGCACCACGTAAGATAGTTAAGGTGGCTGGGGAACAGCGCGGAGTAACCCGGGAAATAACCTTTGAACTGGGCCAGGAGGGCCATGCAGAACAGATCCGGAAGCGCGCCAGCCTGCGCGGACCGTTTGAACAAAGTAAGAACCGCGCCATTTGTGGCATAGATCCCATCGCGTTTTCTTGACCATCGCTGGAACTGCGGATCGGTCTTGTCAAACTTAACATCTTTGTAAAGTGCCCAGTCCTCCTTCATGCGGTTCACCACGCCGACCTCGTAGCGATCTTGCAGATTCTTGCCGACGCCTGGAAGTGCTACGCGCACTTCAATATTGTTTTTCCGTAATACATCAGGAGGCCCAATGCCGGAAAGCATCAAGAGCTGAGGCGTATTAAAAGCCCCGCCTGAAAGTATGACCTCACGAGAGGCATAGATTTTTCGGAGTTCGCCTGGCTGATCGCTGGGATGTAAGTGCGCGCGGTAAAGTCGCTCGCCCTTAAGATATTCAACTCCGATTGCGCGATTGTTCTTGTCTAACAGCACTTTCGTCACCAGGGCGTTGAGCTCGATCCTGAGCCGCTCAGGAAACTTGCGCGCAATTTCCCGCACGCGTTCGCGCGTCCCCGTGCGCGCGTGATTGCTGGTCGTCAGAGGCAGGTATCTAATGCCTATGGAATTCTCCTTCACGAGCCGCCAGTCGTTGGGATCCAATTGGCCCTCAAAGAGCCAACGCACGCGTTTTAATTGCTCGCCGATATCTTTGAAAGCTTCGACAGCCGATTCCGCGATTACTTTCGCCAGGGCCTGATTGCGCAGAGCGGAAACCGGAATCATGTTTTCCGTCCGCAGCCATCCCTTCCATCCATGCCGGGTGAGATTGATTCCGATCTTAGCGAGCCATCGATGCAACGGCCGGTGATGACAGTTCTCCAGCCGCTCAAAGTAGACGCGCATTCTAGCGGCGCTCCAACTTGGATCGCCGGTGAGATCGGCGATGTAATCCCAGTCGGCGTTGTGGGGATAGATCAGGATCATCGCGTTATGGGCGGTGCATCCGCCCAACGTGCCGGCCCGCGGATACAAGACGCCGTCCACCGGTTTGTCATCCCACTCGGCATAGTATTTCTTGTCTCGCCGCTGCAACTCGTCGTCAGCATAGTGGCGGACAAAGAAATCCCACTTCATCGCTTCGTTCTCCGACGCGAAAGCGTGAAACGCGGGCACGTCATAGTCGCCCGGCAAGCGATTGGTCGCTGCCACCGCATCGCCGCCGGCCGGTTCCTTTGGGTCGCCGCCTGCTTCGAGCAGCACGACCGTGCGCCCAGCCTCGGCCAGGCGCGCCGCCAGCGTGCCGCCGCCGGCGCCCGATCCGACCACGACGTACTCGCAATCAGCTTGCCTTGGGAGCGCGAAACTCATGCTTATCTTCAGAGCCGCCGGAAAATCGAACTTGCGATAACCTACTTCAAATTCTGAAGCAGAGAGTACTGGATTAGAGGGCCCGGCCCCGCCAGGTATGACGCCCTTCCCCAAGTTGTTAGCTCAATCTCTTGCTGTTGAGAACCAGAAGACCAAAAACAGTACGACAAAAATGGCATCACTCAACGCGGGGAGCAGCACAATTGGCCGAGCGATTCCCAGGAGGAACAACATCGCCAAATTCACGACGTCAAATAACTTCGCAATGATTCCCAGCAGTACAATGCCTCGGTTCTTGCTGACATCGCGCGAAACCAGTTGGTAGCCAAATCCGATTAAGAGCACCGCAAAGCCGAAATCAGCCCAGAGTCGTATCGCCATTGGATCGCGACCTATCGCTGGTAGGTAACAGAGATTGTAAGACCAATGGGCGGCCAAGAGTATTGGCAGGCCAATCGCGTAATTGAAAAGCGCCGCCACCAGAAAAAGTCGTGACCAACGCCGTGTAGAATTCACGGTTTGCATATTCTCTTGTTCTCGCTTCAGCTTGAACGCGCCGCGCAACTAGCTCAGACGAGGAAAGATGTTAGACTGTGCGGCGCTTGCTGCGAATCAATGAGCCAAGCGGTTTGTATACTCCTCCACTCGTGACTGCGAAAGCAAGCTTTAATTCGATCCGAAGGAAAGAGACTGGCGCTTGGCCTCGATAGAGAATTGAATCCCGTTGACCCTCCAACGCAGGTTGCGGAGAACAAAATGCCTACGAACCTCGGACCACGCATCAACGATGCTATCCTTGCTCTGGTAGCGCTCGAGCATCGAGTTGATCCTTACTTCCGCGATGCTTTCAACAAGCTCTTCCAACGGCCCTTCGTAGAACTAACTCAGTTGTCGCTCCGTTTGCTGCATCGCAATGACGAAACAAGACTGTGTCAGGAGATTCCAATAGCGGGCGAAGAAGAGATCACGCAGCAGATCAAGGATCACATGGCTCGCTTCACCGAGCGCGAGTACCAGGGACGCATCGCGGAACGTGCCGGGAACACTAAAACGTATGGCGTTGTGCGAGGTGAGTTTATCGTCCGGGAAAATATCCCACCGCAGTTGAAGAAAGGTATTTTCGAGCAGCCAAATCGTTTCCCAGCATGGATTCGTTTTGGCGGTCCGGGCCCGCTTTCCCCTCCCGACGTCAAGGATGCGGGCATCATGAGTATCGGCATCAAGCTCATGCGTGTGCCCGGCGAGAAGTTGCTTCCCGACGAAAAGGCCACGCAGGACTTCCTGGGAATTAGTGGGCCAACCTTCACGACTCCGAATATCGTGGAGAACGTCAAACTACAGCAGCAAATCTACCAGCGTACTCCCGTGTTCTACTTTCTAAACCCGTTTGATTCTCACTATCTCGATATGATCATGCAGGGCCTCTATGCGCGCATGAATACGAGTCCGTTGGAGGCGCGCTACTGGAGTTGCGTTCCGTTTCTGTTGGGTGATGGGCAAGCCATGAAATTCTCTGTGCGTCCATGTTCCGAGCAGAAGACGAAGGTGCCCTGGAATCCACCTGATGACTGGCTGCGGCAGTCAATGGCGAGTACGCTGTCTCGCACGGCTGTGGAGTTGGACTTCTCAATACAGTTGCAAACCAATCCCGGGAGAATGCCCATCGAGGATGCGTCCATTGAGTGGCCGGAGCGCTTGTCGGCCTTTGTCCCGGTGGCGAAGATTACGATCCC
>JBGPNE010000372.1:0-4187 GCA_041487335.1 Pyrinomonadaceae bacterium | reverse complement strand
GACTCAGGCTCGTCACAGTTGGCGCCAGAGCGTTGATGGTGACTGTGCCCGGTGTGTAATCCGCGGGCAGAATTAGAATACTCCCGGTATGACCATCATCAGTGATTTCGTGCGGAATCGGCACGTCGCCAAAGGTGATGTCTGACGTACCATTACCGCTCGCGGCCACATTGAATGTCACCACTACTAACTGCAGTGTGCTAGCAGTAAAGGTGGTTCCAGCATCCACCGCCAGGGCATAGCCCAGGTGCCCGATTGGCAAGGCTGTCGCCAGGTTGGGGTTCGTATTTAGCGTGGCGCCGGCAGCCAGGGCATCGGCTCCCTTGGTCGTCTTAACATACGTCAACTTGGACCGGTCGAAGTTTATGCTAAACCCTACCGCATTCTCGTCTCCCTGCGAGTCGAATTCGATACTCACGGTTCCCTGTTGACCCGCCGTCAACGTGTTGCCAACGACGCGTACAGCGCGCCCAGCCACAGCGTTGGAAATTGCGAACGGACTTCCGGATGACTGAGGTAAGAACAAGGAGGCCAGCAATGAGGAGTTGGGCCATTTCGAGTTTTGGGCAATGGCGCGAGGATGACCGCTGGTGACGGTCGCGGCCAGTCCTCCGACCTTCGCTGAATTAGCCACTCCCGAATCGGCAACGGCTGGCGAAGCATGCCGAAACGATTGCCGCTCTTTCGCCTCGATGGTCCTTAGAGGCAGGGCAACCAAACCGCCGGAGACAACTGCCGCTAAAAGGAGAAAGAAGGATAACCCTAACTTGTTCACAGACATCGTAGCCGTCCTTTTCTTTGTAATTCCCTCGCACACACGTGTGGCAGGCACCCGATAGATACAGTCGGAAATGGTGGTCTTAGTTTCTGGTTCTTTCCTGCTGAGCCGCATAAGGTGTCCGTCCAGAGATCATTCCATCGTGTGGCAAAGGAAAATAAAACTTGCGCGAAAACTGGTTGACCACAGCAGTCAATTTGCATTCGCCTCAGGATGCTATAAAAGAAGCAATGGCCTGTCTTTCGTGTATTTCACCCACTTCGCTACCTTCGTAAAATTCATAAACATTGTTTTTCTTGAGGTTGACACGCTGCCGTTGCCGTTTAGGGCGTGAGCTACGTCGATTCGTAGCCGGTTGGAGTGATATCTGCGCGAACAAATTCTGTCCGCCCGCGATGCGCATGCAGGCAACGATGATTATGCCGGCATTGGCGTTCAGATCTTGTTTTGTCGAAGCCGTGTTTTTGCGAGCTTTTATCGCTAACGGCGGTCCTGGAGGAGGGAATCGGTGGGGTCATACTCGTAAGGACCACGAGTAATCGGGCAGAAGCAGCGGCAGACGTGTCCCGCAAGAAAACATACAGTTTATTCACAGCGATCATCGAAAGAAGTCTTGCTCTAATTAACATCTCGACATCCCGAATAAATGTTCAACAAGTTTGCTCTAACAATTAAAGAGCTGTGCTCAAACTGGCGGGATGCTACTGCTTTGGGAAAGGCCTGTCTTGCGCCGATTTCACCGAATTCGGCTCATTCGCAAACTTCTCTGGAATTCAAGAACCACGAGCGGTAAGCGACCGGATGCTTTTCACACACTCGCTAGCCAACGGGTAACGTCAGCGCCGCCCTCACCGGTTGCTGTGATAGGTCGGAAACATAAGAGAAGCAGGGATAAGAACAAGTCTTATCCCTGCAAATTGAGTGTATTCGGTTTGAAACCCAAGAGGACGCTGAGGAAGTCCCCCTAGAGATCAGAACTGATCTTTTCCCCTAGGTAAGAACCCAGCGTCCTCTGCTGTTAGCCTTGTCCACTTGTCGACACTCCCCTCTGTTCTGGCACGGACCTCGGAATCCATTGAACTAGCAGAGGCCGTGCGTTCCACTTACGGCAAGGCGATCAGGCTATTGGCCACATTCAGCGTTCGTGTGTGTGACCGCAGAACCAAATCGGTGTTGGTATTCTTGCGACGTGATGAACGAGCACACCATGCCGCGATAGTTACCAGGTTCTCTGTTATTCAAGACATTCAACCAGAAGTCGTACCCGTCCTGGTCTGCGTCACGTTGCAAGTAACCAAAGTACTGCATCAACACGAAGGCCGAATTGTACTCTCGGTCCTTGAACTCCCTGGTCTCTATGAGCTCCAGCAGCACCTGAGCCCGGGTCTTGCTCTGGGTGCTCATTTCTTGTACCGCTTGCAGCTTCTCGGTTGCGTGTTGACTCAATCCCGCCCTCTCATACAGCTTGTTGATGAAATCCGCAGGCGCAAGCGAATCGGGATAAGCCTGTTTGAATTCCGCTCCGCCGACGAATCGATTGGCGAATTCAAGCGTGCTAGCCGGCAACTGGTCGCCGCCTATCAACTGACTGCGAGCAGCGCTGAACTCGGCATAAGTGGGTCGCTGCCCGTAAGCAGCTTTGTAAAGGCGATAGACGACCGAGCCCGTCTGTTGAAACTCCTGTTCGATGAAGAATGCTGCGCTTACGCGAATCCGACGGTCGTGGACGCACGCGGCATCCGTACCACATTGGGCAATCTGTTCCGTCCAGTAGTCGAGCCCGCCAAGGTCCGGCTTGCGGCTGAGAAAATCCTGATAGTGTTGCGTGACAAAGAACTGCGCATCATCTATGGGATTCTTCTCATCGGCTTTCTCCTTGACGAAGTCGGCCTTAATTGAAGTTGCGCGAAGGTCAACGACCTCACGATCAATCGGCAAATCTGAGAACACAGGAGCCGCAGCATCGTCAACGTCGGAGCGTACGGCAAAAGTTACCGTCACGACCTGGTGCCTACCTGCGTCGAATGCTCTTTCAGCAGGCATTGCCAGGGCTATACCCACTCGTCCTTTGCTACTGTTCACTTTATTGACCTGCAGCATCGCATCGCTGGCGTCGCTGCCTTTTTCCGCTGAGATGAAGCTCATTGTGGCCGGATTGAACATAAGGCTGAATCCGAGAGCATTCTCATTGCCCTGTGCGTCGAGTTCGACGCTGACGGAGCTTGTCTGGCCCGCGGAAAATTGTCCCGTGGATATGCGGACAACGCTGGCCGCCATCTCCTGATCCATGTTTGCCAGGTTTGCAACGCTTGCAGTCACCGGTGAGGTAGGTTGCGTCACCGGACCCATTGGTCCACCGGCAAGTACTACATCATCCAGGGCTGCGGCGTAGCGTCCGGCCTGGGTCCAGTCAGCCACAGAGAGCCGCCCATCGCCCTTTGTACTTCTCGGAGCGCAATCGGCACGCTGAAACTCGCTGCCGACGGTCGCCTCATCCAGGTGAGCGATAAAAAGCCCGACCTGGCTAAAGTCCAGGGCCGTGACCTGGCTGTTCATGCAGGCCTGATCACCTGGCGTGCAGATGCCCTGGTTGCCGTTCGGGCGGGGCGTGACATCAGCCTCGTAGCCCTGGGAAATAGTGACGATGCCAGGAGAGTAGGCCGTCTGCAGAAAACCACTGGCATCAGTATTCACTACTTCACGAAGGACTGGAAAATCGTCGAATTTGACCTCAGTGGAAGTCGCATTTCCGCTCGCAGGGACGGTAAAGGCGACTGTGACAACCGGATGTACGCCGGTGGAGAATGCTGTTCCGGCTGGCAACACCTCGGCAATTCCCACATGATCGGTGGCCGCGCCGCCGTTGACTACTAGAGATGCGTTCGTGGCGTCCGCTCCCTGAGTCGCCGAAACGAAGACCAATTGAGTTGGATCAAAGCTCAGGCTAAGGCCCAGACTATTCTCGTCGCCCTGCGAGACTAGTTCGATCGAGACATTCACTGTGGTACCTGGATTGGCTATGACATTGACTACTCGCAACGCCCGAGCACCTGGTGCGGGTAGGTCGACAGTTAAGTTTACCGAGTTGGATACACCCCCGCCTGGTGTTGGATTGAGGACAGTGACGGCCAATGCTCCGACCGTGGAAATATTGGCAACACTGATCTGCGCGCTCAGCTCCGTCGCGTTCACAAATGTAGTCGGACGGGCATTACCGTTGAGGCGCACTATCGCTCCGTTTACGAAATCTGTTCCGGTCACTGTCAGCGTGAATGCGTCACCGCCTGCTGCCTTGTTTGCCGGAGAGAGAGAAGCTAGCACGGGAGCCGGGTTATTCACATGAAGATCGACCGCCGCGGACGTACCTCCACCGGGCGTCGGGTTGAAGACCGTGATGGCAAAGGCGCCG
>JBGPNE010000371.1:0-4193 GCA_041487335.1 Pyrinomonadaceae bacterium | reverse complement strand
GGGACTTCACGGCTTCAGCGATGCCAGGAAATTTGGCTGTCCAGTCCTTGCCATTGCGGCTCCAGAACCGCACCTTACCGCCATCGATGCAGCAAAGCATTCTGTAGCCGTCAAACTTCAGTTCATGAAACCACTCGTCGCCTGGCGGGGGTTCTTTCACGAGTGTCGCGAGCTGCGGTGCGATGAAGTTGGGCAGCGTAGCCTTACGGGCCCCTGGTACTTTCTTGACGACTTGTCGGGTCATGCGGGTAGGCCTGGTTATTACGTTCTCAGACGAGTAAAGATCTTTTGGTCATCGTACACTCGCCGATTATGTGTTATCTGGCACGATTGAGTAAACAGGGTTCCGCCTGTCAAATAAGGACGATCTTGAGTGGGAACACGAAATGAGTTGGATCGGACACCCAGCTACTTCATCAGCATTTTTCGTCTGTGTTCTCTCTGCCTCGGTGGTGGATGTCTTCAATTAACCACAGCAGGCACAGAGATCACAGAGCTTGACCGCCGGTGGAGCTTTAGCAATCTATGGTCTAAAGTATGCCTTCAGGACGAGCTGGTTCTTCGTTCGTCGATAACGACGATCCTTCTGAGATCGTTTTTTGAACGTAGACAGTCTTAACTGAGATCCTGGAAAAGATCACTGTGCCGAAGTTCGACGAAGGCCGAAATTCATTCCCATCATTCTTTCGATTCCTTTCAATCTGCTTCGGGGTTGGCTGCTTTCTGCTCAGCATTGTCACTGCCGTTGCTGCTCAGCAAAGGCCTCTCAGTGGAACAGTCTTAGATTCCATGGGCTCTCCTTTGAAGAATGCGAAGATTGAATTTCGATCCGGTAGTGATACGCTCGCGACTGCTACGGATGAGCAAGGAGACTTCACTATCGCAGATATCGGTAAGGGTGGAACCTTATTCGTCTCCTGCTCGGGTTTCGCTCCGACGGTGATCGAAATCGCGTCAGACTCGACTAGGAGCCAACTTCGGATTCGCCTGGATCCGGCGCCCGTAATCGAGAGAATTCTGGTTCATGGAGAAGGAGAGAATCGGATTTCGGCTGTGCCTAGCAGCCAATTCTCCCTATCACATCAAGCGATTGAAGCCTCGGGCGCTTTGACCATCGACGATGTCTTGCGCCAGACGCCTGGCTTCTCGCTGTTTCGTCGTTCGGGAAGTTTGTCCGCGAACCCTACCTCGCAGGGAGTATCGCTGCGGGGAGTCGGGGCGAATGGAGCCAGTCGCGCCATCGTTCTCCTCGATGGAATTCCACTAAACAGCCCGTTCGGCGGCTGGGTTTACTGGGATCGCGTGCCCAGAATTAGCATCGAAAGCGTAGCGGTCTTTAGCGGTCCTGCGTCTGATCTTTACGGCAGTGGCGCCCTGGGCGGTGTGATTAACTTACAGAGCCGGAGCGCGCGAAATTCATTTGCCGAGATTGAGACCTCCTATGGCAACGAAGCGACTCCCGATCTCTCTTTTGACATGGGACAAGTATTCGGCAGATGGCAACTCAATGCCGCTGGTCAGACACTGCGCACTAAGGGCTATATCGTGGCGCCAAAGGATCAGCGCGGGACCGTAGACACGCCCGCGGGCACTGCCGATCTGGTGGGCTCTCTAACCATATCGAGAAAGGTGGGCCAACATGGAAGAGTTTTCATGCGGCCGAGTTCATTCGGCGAAAGCAGGCAGAACGGAACTCGGTTACAAAGAAACGACTCGCGGATCTGGTCCATCGATGCCGGAGCCGATTGGATGCAGCCAGGTAAGGGCGACTTCTCGCTGCGAATGTACGGATCCGACGAAGTTTTCAATCAAGAGTTTTCCTCGGTCGCCCTGGATCGTAACTCAGAATCGCTGACGAATCGCCAGCGAAATCCCTCACAGCAGTTCGGGTTTGCCGGTCAATGGCGGCGCACGTTCGGCGGCAACAACGTGATCGCTGCGGGAATCGAAGCGCGAGATGTGCGCGGCCACAGCCAGGAAACAATTTTCACTTCTTCTCGACCAACTGCGAACGTGGACGCCGGCGGCCGGCAGCACACACTTGGTTTGTTTGGCCAGGATTCTTTCCAATTCGAACGAAGGTGGTTCTTGACTGTCGGCGGACGCGTGGATACCTGGCTGAACAACCGCGGGTTTTCAAATCGCCTTCCCAGCGGCGCCGCTACGCCCACCTTAAATGCATTTACAGATCGCTCGGAGACTGCTTTCAGCCCGCGAGTGTCGCTCTTGCGCACGTTCAAGAAAAGCATTGCGATGAGCGCTACCTTCTACCGCGCTTTTCGTGCGCCTACTTTGAATGAGTTGTATCGCAACTTTCGCGTAGGCAACATTGTTACAAGTGCAAATGCAGCGCTGCGCGCAGAGCGTCTCACAGGCGGAGATGCGGGTATCAGCCTCCAGCAATGGTCCGAGCGCCTGACGCTTCGCGGCAATATCTTTTGGAGTCAGATCGACGACGCGGTTGCGAATGTGACTCTTTCAGCGACACCAGCTTTAATCACGCGGCAGCGGCAGAACCTTGGATCAACGCGTGTGCGCGGTATGGAAATATCCGCTGAAATACAACTGCGTAAGCACTTCGAAGTTTCCGCCGAATACCTCTTAACCGACAGTACGGTTATTAGCTTTCCCGCGCAGGCGTCTCTCAAGGGTTTGCGTGTTCCCCAGGTGCCAAAGAATCAACTCAATGTTCAGCTGAGCTACGCAGACCAGAGATGGACCGCCGGATTGCAGGGCCGCTTTTTGGGAAAACAGTTTGACGACGACCAGAATGCGTTGCCATTGGCGAGCTTTTTCACGCTCGATGCCGAGGTCTCGCGGCGCCTCTTACCAAATGTGAAGATCTTTGCCGCCGGGCAGAATTTGACGAGTGTTCGTTATCTAACGGGCCGCACTCCGGTCATCGCACTCGGGCCGCCAGTGCTCTGCCGGGTGGGATTACGGATTGTTTTCCCGTGACTTGTTCGGATTCAAGCTGCAGATTATTGCCCTACACCTCATGATGAACGCGCTCCGCAACTCTTTTGAGGCGCTTGATATCCGTCCCCACAGGAACATCGCCCGCAGTCGTCAGGAGTGCCGGGCGTAACTCCGACATTACGTAATGAAGAAATTCGTCCGTATCCTTATCGCCAGGGTCCGTCGCTCCCAGGGCGTTGAAAGGCAGCGCCAGGCCCAACAACATGCCTTTAGTCTGAGAAATTTTTGCCGCTGGAGGAAATGTCCAATCCAACGTGGGACAGAGCACGCAATCCCAATGCTGCTGGAAGATTACATCGGTGTTTTCAGCGAAGGAACAAGTGTCAGTGAAATGGAGCACAGGAAGCGCTTGATAGAAGCGAATTATATTCAACGCCGGCGCCAGCCGTGCCGCCCAAGCTTCACAACTGTCTGCTGCCAACCGAGGCAGAACCGCTTCATGAATGAAAATCAGATCCGCCCCGGCTCTCACAAATGCAGCCGATACCTGCGCGATCAGCGCCGCCCCGAGGTCCAAAGCGGCATCAGGCAAATCCTCGCAACCGAACGAGTCTTCAGACTCCAACTGGGTGATGCGGGCGGCGAGTGTGAACGGACCCGCGACCCCGGCTGTCAGCAGAGCGTCATCGCGCAGCAGCGACTTAAGCCGGTGGATGACCTCGACGGCCACGCTGACTCGGCCGCTCTTTACGGCCTCTTCAGGAGAACGAAGGCACTCCGGCAGCTCGCCCTTGTCAGCAACGCCAGGCCAATGGACTGTGGATATCTCATCTTGCGAATCCCACCGCAGAGTGCCACCCAGCGCTTCCGCCTCGAGATGCGGATCGAAGTAGCAGGCCACGCCGTCCGAGCGCAAGTGGCCGTGGATTTCTCTCAGGGAATTCGAAATCTTTGTGGGATCGTTGAGGAAATTCCGAAGCGAAACACTCTGTAATCTTGCTCCGAGGGAAAACACAATCGGCAGGAAAAGCGGCCGCGCTGGGTAGACCCCACGCAGCAAGCCTTCGATCATCTGCCTGGGATTGCCGGTCATAGGTTCGAGAGCAATATCACTCGCGTATCAGCGTCTTTTCATTTACCATTTACCATTTACCATTTACCATTTACCATTTTCCAGTTGCCACTTGCCATTTGCCACTTGCCATTTGCCATTTTTCATTTGTCATTTGCCATGGCCGCGACGAGTTTCTCAACTCGCGAGTCTCGCAATAAAT